>NYZT01000055.1 GCA_002687275.1 Candidatus Woesearchaeota archaeon | reverse complement strand
CGACCTTACTTCACACGACATCAGCTATCGCTTGGTGCCTGTGATGGCTAATGAAATTGAGTGTGGTGGCTACGCAGACGAGGCAGTCTACTGGGCCGATCCTTTAGTCCATCCTGACCCTTCCATGGTGGAGAGGGCATGGGATCCAGGTGGTGCGCACCGGTTTGTGGTCCCTAGCGCGTTAGGCGACGTCAAGCTTGAGAGCATTGTTGGCGCCATTAAGCTTTCTTGGGAAGGAGGCTACGTCCACCTTTCCACAGAGGGTCTTGCCCAGGCGGAAGAACCAAAAAAACCCGAGATCGTTATTCGGCCGGGTGAGGATTGCTATCTCATGGCGGAGTTGGGAGGAGAAGAGGTAGAGGTGAAGTACCACATGCGAGCGCTGGGTGGCCTAGTAGAAGTCCATCAACGAGAGAACTCCTTGTTCGCGCTCCATGGTGGCCTTGGAAACCGACACGATCATTGGGGCGTTCCTGTATCCGCTGTCGAGATCTCTCGCTTTCCTGCTATCGTGGAGTACGGGATCGAGTGTCAGGAAGAAGTTTCGGAGAAGGTGGGTGCTGCGAGAGAACCCTCTAATGAAAATTTTGACTATACCTGATGATTCTTCTACCAAGACTGCCTAAGATTAACAAGACTTATAAATAAGCGGGGTTTGTCACTGTTTAGATGAGACCTGCTGTGTTGTCTGGGGAGGTAACCAACCTGGCCGCGGCGGTCCAAGACGGTTTCTGGGAGAGACAAAGAACGCTTGCACAGAGTGCATATCCTGAGGGCTCAAACGCAGACAATCTAGACATTAGCTGGGAAGCCATGGCTGCTGCAACGCCCCTGACGCTGGGAGGGTATGTTGACGCTGCCCTGTTTGACCGGCATGTCATGCACAAGGATGAGCCCGTCCGCAGAGAGCACGGCAAGCAATTGCTGCGAGCGCTTGACGAGGCGGGAAAGCAACCGCTGTTGCTGAACGCGCTCCTAGTGAATGCTGATGGCATTCGAGGGTTTAAGGGTGACTATCTCATCCAGCCTTTTCCCAAAGATCTTTCAGCCAATAGTATCTTAGAAGCCATCCATGGTGGCCATCACGTGAGTTTGCCTGATGCCACCATGTTTGGGCTTATGGGCTACCGAGCGCTAAGCTTGTGGCCTAGTGATCGGCCTGGAGATTTCGAAATCGAAGAGGTGGTCCGACTGGCCCCAGAGTTCCTTGCAGAAGCACAGATGACCTTTAGCGTTCCGTACCTGCAGAAAGAAGGACCGGCTTCGCGTGTCTACTGGGGCGAGGTGGGCATGGAAGGTCACGTGCTGGGCATAGAGGACGAGCGGCTAGCACTCAAGCTTGATGCCTCACGATTGGTGGACGCGAATAGGGAGCTCAACAGGGTGAATGTCGTTCTTGAAGCTTGTGGAGGCATAGGGTATGTTCGAAAGCTTGCCGAGAGAGTCTACCACGCAAACATCCAGCACATGGGTGGCATTCCTGACCTTGACTGGGACGCCCTCAACACCGAGCAGGTTTTGAAATTTGCTCCTTTAGTGTTAGAAGCCATTGAGCCCACACCTGACGGCCAGCTTTCTTTGTTTGGACAGGAATCCGATCCTATCGTGCCAGAACAGGTTTTTCCCGGCGACATAGATGACCGGGTTAGGCATGCTGAAACGGGTGAAGGGCATGTAGGTATGAAGTATGATGACACGAGCCAAGGTCCTGGATCGTCTGGGAAAGAGCCAGTGGCTCCGTCCTACCCTCCTGTGGTAGCCCACCAAAGTAGCGTGGCCTCAGCCCAGCAACATCCGTGGAATGACCGGGTGGCACCTGTTAATCGGCAAGATCGCGGGTGAGTTCTAAGAACATCGCAGCACTCCATGCTTGTGCTGGGCATCCTTGACTGGTTTGTTTTTTGGCAGCGGAGACCTCTGCGTGGTGGCCGATGGCGCCCATGCTGGTGATCTCGGTTTCTGAGGCTTTCTTGATCTTTCTCACGTACGTCTCAAAGCCGCCGTGGTCTTGCAGCACTTTCGCGGCAAGATTGTTCACCCAGTACCAGCTGTCCCCGTTGTGGTAGCTCGTGGGATCCTCCCCGGTATGGGTCTCAACAAACGCTTGGTTGGTCTTGTCTATCGTGCTTAGCCCGCCCCACTCCAGCCAGAGCTTGTCGAGCGCTTGCTTGTAGCAACTCGTCCACTCGCTTTTGTTGAGCAGGTCAGGATAGGCGTAGGCTGCTAGGAAAATGTTTGGTCTCACGGTGGGGTCGTGCCTGCCATCCCATAGGCAGCGTCCGTGCCACATTTCTTGTCGTACGCGTTCTTTGAGTTTTTTCTCTTCGGGTATTGGCTGGCCGAGTTGGCTGCTTAATTTCATGGCTGCTAGCGTCAGCGCTTGTATCTCCAGCCTGCACCCGTCGCGGGAGATGCTGTCCATCCATGTTTCTTTGGCTTCGTTCCTCACCAGGCCGTCTTCCCAGTTGAGCGTGCCAAGGTGTGCCTGGATGGCCTGCCTTGCTCGTTTGGTGTCTGCCCCGCTCACCACGCCCTTCATGAGTTCTTGCCATCGCAAGAACAGCCATCCTGGTGCGTCTGCTGCGATGACGTCGCCGCCTTGCTTGTGGAGGATGGGGAATTGCTTGTACTTTTTCACGACGGTGGCTATGTTGCCTGCTGCCTTGCAGCTGATCAGCTCGTCCCTGCTCCAGCACTCGGTGAACCAGGGGATGCCAGCGAGTATGCCTTCTTTGGTGGTGAGGCTGTGGAGGCTGGCGCGTGCGCACTGTGCCGCAAGGCTCGCGTGCTTGTCTATGAGGTTGACGACGGTTTTTTCCTGTTGCTTTTTTGTTTTTTCGTGGTCTTTCAACAATTTCTTGGCGTGCGCTATCGCTTGTTTTTTGTCAGGACCATACCCCACGCTGATGGTGCTTTTGAATCGTAGCGCTTGGTAGACCCATCTGCTGTCGGGCTTGGAATGTCTTTGGGTGTCGTAGGGGTAGGTGTGTTCTACCCACTTCTTGACGGGTTTGTATTGTAGCTTGGGTGCGCACACGGCGACAAAGAAACCATATTCTTCACCTTCTTCTTCGGGGGTGTTGTGCTTGTCGAAGGTGATCAGGACGCAGCCCTGGCCGTGGGCTATGGTGTAATTTCTGCCCCAGCTGCTCAGGTCGTCTTGCGCCCGGCAATCCAACACCAGGGTGCATTCTTGTCCTTTGGGGTTTTCGTAGACAAATCCTTTGCCGTGTAGGTAATAGCTTTCTGTGCCGCCAGGGAATTCTCGGTGGGCTGAGAACAGCGTGTTCGTGCTCTCAACGATCTCCCCTTTTGGGTAGATGCCTTCGATGGCTTTGTACGCTCGCCCCTTGTTGTAGAATGTTGCTCCTTGGAATCGGGTGCTGGCTGTCTGTGCTAGCAACAAGAATCCTTCTTGGTTGGCGAGGATGATCATCGGTAGTATTTGGCTGCTTCTTCTGGGGTTACGCTGGTGATGATGATGTCAGACCCTAGCTCAAAGCCTGCCCAGGTGGCTAGTCGTGGACAGAGCTCTATGTGGAAGTGTAGGTCTTCGCCATCGGGGCTGTAGAAGAATAGCATGTTGTAGCTGCCTAGCTTGTGGACTTTTTTGAGCACCCTGCTTAGCGCTTTTGCCATGCTTTTGAGGTCGAGTTCTTCTATTGTTTTGACGTGCTTTTTGGGGTACAGCCACAGCTCGTACTTGAATCGTGGCGCAAAGGGACAGAAGGCCACCCAGTCTTCTGTGGCAAACGCAAACCGCTCGCTCTTGCTTTCTATGTCGATGATCTTGCAGTGCGGGCACTCGATGAACTTGTTCCTTGCCTCGACCTTCTCTTGGACGAGCGGGGGGATGCCTGGCGTCGTGATGAGCTGGGTGTGGGAGTGCACGATGCTGGTGCCTGCCTCTGGGCCTGAGTTTTTAAATAAGGATACGTATCCTATGTTCTTGTCCTTTAGGTTGGTCAGCCGGTCTTTGTAGGCGGTGAGTACTTTTTCGATGTCCTTCTCTGACATCTCGCCGAGCTGTTTGTGGCTGGGTGTCTCGACGATGACTTCGTGGTGGCCCACGGCGTCGGCATGCTGGAAGAAGTCTTGCTTTTCTAGCTTGGGATTGCCTTCTGTGGCGACGGCTGCGAACTTGTTGGCAAACCATCGCACCTCCCATGGCTCTCCTATACTTCCTAGGGTGGGGGGTGTCTCTTTCTCATTGCCGGGGGCAAAGGGATCGTCCTTTTTCGCGATTTTGGGTGGGGCGAACTCATGGGGGCGTTTTCCTCTAGATTCCGAGACAATAACCCATCTTTCGAGCAGGTAATCCTTGCGTAACTGTGGCCGCCCCATGGGTTTTTGCCCGTCGTAGAACTATTTAAGTGCTTGGTTTTTCCCGCCTTGAAATCAAAACATTTAAATAAGGGTTGGTCTGACCATCGTTCGTTGTGAGCATGGACCTTAGATCCCGAACAAGAATACTAGAATTGATAATTATTGCGGCTATGCTGTTGGTGGTTGCACCGTTTGCAATGGCGGGGCCTGACAGAAACATTTCGATAAATTTGATTAACCAGACCACAGGCAATTTGGAAGTGGGAGAGCAGTTGAACATTAGCGCAAATGTCACGGTGAACGGCTCTGAACAGACACGAGACGTGGTGTCCTTAAACATCACCGCTCCTAACGGTTCTCCTTTCTTGCTGACCATGACCAATCACAGTTCTGCTGATAATTCCAATCATAGCATCTTTAACGTAAGCTTTGTCATTCCTTTGCACTTCCGACCGGGTAACTATACCTTTCAGATTGTTGCGAATACGAGCAGCATTGCAGAAAACGTCATTAACGCGTCTGCGGGCAACCTCTCGTTCTTCCTGAACGGTACTGTGAATGTTACCACGGTGAACATGACCCAGCCTAACCCTAGACAGGGTAACTTAGTGAATATAACGGTGAACGTATCTAGTCTTGTTGATGGTGCCGGGTTCATTGACACGGTGCTGGCAAACATCACCCCGCCCAACGGCACGGCAAGCGCGTACACGCTCGTCATGACCAATGGCAGCAATGGTGGCATGACGTTTAACGTGAGCTTTATCACGACTGAGCAAGACACAGAAGGTCGTTATGATGTGACCATCATTGCTAACGATACGGCAAACAAGGTGAATAACACGATTACCACAGAGTTTAATGTTACAGACTTAAGCCCGCCAAAGGTGGATAACTCTAATGTCACCCAGATCGCGGGTCCAGGCCAGGGTAACTTGGTGAATGTTTCGGTAAACGTCTCGGATAATCTAGTAAGTGCTAGAACGGTAGACGTCGTGCTCGCACAGATCACGCCACCAAACGGTTCTGGCAATGCTTACAATTACACCATGACGAACGGAAGCCAGGGTGGCACAACGTTCAACGTGAGCTTTATCATCCCGTTCATTGACGGTGGAGGTTTGTACAACGTAACCTTCCTCGCGAACGACACGGGTAACTACAGCGACAACATCAACAACACGATTTACACGGAGTTCTTGATACAGACGGCTCCAAACGTCACCACCCTAAACGTGACGCAGCCTGGAGGCTCGATTCAGGGCACCCTGGTGAACATCACCGTGAATGCCACAGATATAGTAGGTTCGGGTCAGCAATTGGACAAGGTGCTGGTAAACATCACCCCGCCAAACGGAAGCGCGAGCACCTACACGCGAAACATGACGAATGGCAGCGACGGTGGAGACACGTACAACTTTAGCTTCGTGACCAACCAGTATGATGCTGCTGGAACATACACCGTGTTGATCGTGGCTAATGACTCAGGTAACGCAAATAATGATACCATAACCGTCACGTACGCGGTTACAGATACCACCGAGCCTAACGTGACCGTGCTCAACCTCTCGCCTGACGTGCTCAGCGCGAACCTCTCCGTGCCAGTCAACATCACCGTAAACATCACGGACAACGTCGATGATACCTCCCGGGTGGACACCGTGAGAGTGAATGTAACCATAAACGATTCGTTGTCACGAATCTACACGCTCACCAATGGCACAGGAAACACGTACAATGTCACCGTGCTGCTCCCCGTGTCTGATGGTGTGGGTGTGAAGAACTTCACCATCTTAGCCAATGACACTTCAGGCAACCTTAACGATTCGATTAAGTTGAACTTTACGTTTGATGATAACACCCCACCAAACGTGACCGATATTAGCATCCCAAGCAGTGACGATCCATTGCCAGGCGAGGTCATCATGATCCAGGCGGTTGTCGCGGATAATAGTCTGGTAGATAGAGTGTTTGCCAACATCACCATTGCCGGTGGCGTCACAGAACAGCAGCAGATAGAGCTGTTCTTGCAAGATGGCACCACGACCATCTACAACAACACGTTCGCAAACACGAGTACAGACGGAAGTTATAATATCCGAATCACGGCAAATGACACGTACATTGCAACGCCAGAATTCACCAAGATTACGGGTAACACTAATGCCTCGATTAACATTAGTCTAGCCATCAACGCCCTTACCCCTAGCACAGGAACTGGCGGAAGCGCCGGTGGCGGTGGAGGCGGTGGAGGAGCCATAAGACGCGCCCAGAACGTTGGCACGCTAAACCCACTAGGAACACAAACCGTGGTCAAGGCAAGACAGCCAATAACATTCCTATCCAATGGCAAGAGCTACAAGCTAGAAGTGGCAACCATCTTTAGCAAGTCTGTTGTTGTCAGAATCTTCACCAGACCCGAGCAAAGATACTCGGTGGCAGAAGGCCAGACAGTCCACTTAGACATTGATGGTGGCGGTCCAGACTTCTCTGTCACGTATGACGCGAGAAGCAGCAACCTGATAACGTTGACGCTAGCACCCTTTGCAGATAGTCCGGTGTTGAGAGATTCTGTAGCAACGCCGCTAGAATCAATATCCGCACCGCAACTAGTTGACGAGACTGAGGAAGTCACTGAGGATCTCGCAACTGGCGTCGAGGGTAGTGGTGACGGAGCAAGCAGTGGCGTGAGCAGCGAAGGAGCCGCAGACACTGTCGGTAGCTCAGGTGGCAGCAGCACAGGCCTCAAAGGACTGGCAGTACTCTTAGTACTTGGCGTCATCGCTGTTGGTGCATACCTGTACAATCGTGACGGTGGACTGAAGGGCTGGAAGCCAGCCTATGCAGGCAGCGTGAGCGAGGGCCATAAGGAAAAGTTCAAGAGTCTTATCGACAAGGTCCGAAAGTAAACCTTTTTATCTTTCTTTAACCTTATTCTGTCATGCAGTTCTCAGAACTTCCGCTAGACAAGCGCATTCTGGACATTCTTGGCAAGGGAGACCTACGCCCGTGTCAAGAAAAAGCCCTCAAAAAGGGGGTCCTAGAGGGCAAGAGCGTGCTTGTGTGTAGTCCTACTGCCTCTGGCAAGACCTTGGTGGGCGAGATGGCCATTCTCCAGGCCCTTTCCAAGGGCAAGAAAGCGGTCTACGTGGTGCCGTTGATTGCGCTGGCCAACGAGAAATTCAAGCAGTTTAAGACTCAATGGGGGTCTTTGTGCAGCATCGCCCTGTCAGTGGGGGACTTGGACAGCTCCAGCACAGATTTGGGAAGGCATGACGTAATAGTGTGCACTGCTGAAAAACTAGACTCCCTAGTACGCCACCAGGCAAAATGGCTGCCAGATGTTGGATGCTTGGTTGTTGACGAAATCCACTTACTAAACGATCCAGGAAGAGGACCAGTATTAGAGGTTCTCATAACCGTGCTAAAACGCCTGCTGCCCAAGCTACAGATCGTGGGATTAAGCGCCACCATTGGCAATCCTGAAGAGTTAGCAGCATGGCTGAAAGCAGAGCTGGTTCGTGACGACTGGCGCCCTGTGCCCCTCCACCAGGGTGTGTACGTCAAGGGAAAGATTGAGTTTCAAGAATAGCGCACTATGCAGCCTTGATAAACGGTGCCAGCTTGCTGGTCTGCTTGTCCACTTCTTTTATGATATGGCTTGGTGGCTCAAGAGCGAGCCGGGTTGCGTCACGAAAGTCACCAACAAAGGTCCCCATGAGGAAGCTGATGGACGAGTTGATATCTTCAGGCGGGGTGGTAGCGAGGTAGTTGAAAGCCTTAGAGGCGCTTTTGAAGTGGGTGATGGCTGCATCTGCCAGCAGCATGCCTTCTGCGTGCTCGTCTCGACTTCCTAAGGCGTAGCTTTTCATCCAGCCCATGGCGTGCTCTCTAAGCAAAAACACCATGGTGTTGTTGATCGAGGCAGGGGCGACCATCGCTCCAGCCCAGGAAAACGCGTATGCGCATGCCTCTTCTAGCACCCTGGCACCTTGCGTTATCTTTCTCTTTCTTTGGTAGAGAAGGTTTGTTTGGTCTTCTCGCTCCTGGTGCTGCGCCACCACGTGGCCCAGCTCGTGCATGGCGACGAGGAGTGCGTACGGAAAGGAGGAGGGCTCTACCTGTATCGTGTTCGTTCTCCAGCAATGTTGCCCTTGGGTACGGTTGGGAAGATCTCTGAGCTGGGTGGCAACCTTGTCAGGTAGCTGCTTTCCTGTAAGATGGAAAAACAATCTCTTGGCAAGAGAGAACAGTTCTTCCCCTGGTGGCCGCATGCTTGATAGGTCTGCCTGCTCGTGGAGATCGTCTCTTCTTGATCTTGCGATTTGGTCTGCTAGAGGGCCCCACGGCGAGGGAATCTGCGCAAGGTCCTTGTCTGCTTTTTCCAGTCGCTTCTTGATGCCTTCCAAAGAGGTGATGATCTTTCCCGTTGCTGTAGAGTTTTGGAGGGTGAAGCCTGCCTTTGCGCATGCCGACTTTACCATCTGTGTCTCTATTAGTTCGTCGAGTTTTTTGGTCTGTACCTCTAGTAAATTTTTGCAGTCTTCGTTTTCTTTGATTATTCTGTGCTTCTCAACAACGGCATCGTGGAGGACTTTTCCTTCGTTTGCCAACACGGTCTTGGGCATGCCAAGATCTCGCACGATGACAAAACTTGGCTTAGAGCGCGTGCCGAACGTTGCAGGATGGTTTGCCGCGTGCTGTACCTCTCGCGTGTGCCGCAAGTCCTTACTGATTCTCCACACGGTGGCGGCAAAGGGGGCGCTACGATTACTGCGCCTACTGCGTCTTTAACCTTGTGAAAGAATCCTCTCCTTGTCGTCTTTTCTTCAGCCACGCATCTCTGTCAGACTTTTTTGTATAAAAAGGCTCCTACGCAGTCTCGATCGTGGTCATGCACGTTATCTGGGCGAGCACGGTCAAGAATAGCAAGGCTGCGAGGAGCACGCCGCCTACAACGGCAACGTCATAGATCAGCCACACCATGCTGGCGCTTAGGATTATGATGGTTAGGGGGAGTCCCCAGCCAGCGTCAAGGTACAGGCCTACGCTGGAGGCAAGCCACACGATGGTGAAGATCACCGCTCCTATGCTGTAGAGGTGGGTGGTCCATGCCATGATGGCTATGGTTAGTATGAGCAACAAAATACTTAGCACGAATCCGGTTCTCCCCATGTAAGGAGCGCACCAACCACACTTTAAAAGTTTTTCTATTCTCCAGTGGCGACAAAAAATATTCGAATGCTCTAAGGATATCCTTTATAAGCTAGCGGTGTCTTCTAGAGGTATGTTCAATGTGTCATATCGTGGAAAAACATTCCAAAGGGTCATCCTTATGATTCCAGGACCGCTTACCATGGAGGCTCGTGACGACCTGGCGTTTCGAGTGATAGACATGTATATTGATAAAGTGGATGTAATGGACGTGGACAGCGGTGATCTTCCTGACGACGATTTTGAGGGAAGGATCACCACAAACCAAAAACATTACACAGTCGGTGCGTTTTCTGGTATGGTCTATGAGGCAGAGTTGAGACTCCCTGGCGGGCAAAAAACAAGGTTTTCCACGCTGGTCACCGAACGTGGTGGCGCTAATAACTAGAACTCGTCTGCGTCTTCTGTGAACTTTAGTAATCCTTTCTTTCTGAGCACGTTGACCTGGATGGGCTTGTACTTGAACACGACATCCCCTTTGTCATCGCCGCCCAACTCCCATGGCTCTACCAAGAGAATGTCTCGCTCTCGCACCCACAACCTTCGCTTTAGCCTTCCGGGAATGCGGCAGTTTCTTTGCTTGCCGTCCATGCATTTTGTAAGAACGCGGCTCCCGCCCACTCTTTGCATGCACACTGCTAGCACTTGGCCTTCGCGAGGGATGGGCGTCCTGCGCATGTCCTCTTGCTCGCGCTCTTGGGCGCTATCATCCTTAGCCATCTACACTCTAACTACTGCGGCCGTTTATAAGGCTTTTTGTTATTCTTTTCGAGAGTACCAAACGCTTTTATACCTCAACGCCTGCCAATCCTCATGCCAAAAAAGAGGGGGAAAGAACGCAAAAGTATTTGGCCGTTCTTGAAAGGACTGGGGGGTTTTGTTCGCGGCGCGTTCAGCGTTCTCCTTTCCATAGTGTTCTTGGTCCTCATTCTTGGTGGCGTTGGTGGCGGCACGCCGAAGGGTAACATCGCCGTCATCCCTATCCATGGTGTAATAACGGGCACTTCTGTTCCTTTTGGTGAGACTGTGGGGTCTGATCAAGTTGTAGGGTGGTTGCAGGAGGCAAACAATTCTGAGGGCTACAAGGCCATTCTCTTAGACATCAACAGCCCGGGTGGGAGTCCGGTGGCTAGCGCAGAGATAGCTGACATGATACACAGAATCGACAAGCCCGTAATAGCCGTCATCAGAGAGAGCGGGGCCTCTGGTGCGTACTGGATCGCGAGTGCTACTGACAAGATCTTCGCAAACAAGATGAGCCTTACCGGAAGCATCGGCGTCACTGCTGCGAGCCTAGCATTTCCTGGATTAATTGCGGATTACAACATCACGTATCGGAGATTGGTGGCGGGTAAGTATAAGGATGCTGGATCGCCTTTCAAGGAAATGACTGATGAAGAAGAGGCCCTGTATGATCACTTACTAACACAGTTGTATGATGAGTTTGTCGCGGTTGTCGCAAAGAACAGAGACATGTCGGTGGAGGAGGTTGAGGAGCTCGCAACAGGATTTGTCTATCTTGGCGCCGAGGCTAAGGAGTTAGGGTTGGTGGACGAGTTAGGGACAAAGCAAGACGCGATTGACTACCTTGCTAAAGAGATTGGTGAGCAACCTGACATTGCTGAGTTTGCCCCCCAGCCAAGCCTGATGGATGCTTTTGCTGGAGCAAGCGCAAAAGCGTTCTATGCCCTGGGTAAGGGCATGAGCAGCAGTTTTGATCAGTCCTTGAGTT
>NYZT01000054.1 GCA_002687275.1 Candidatus Woesearchaeota archaeon | reverse complement strand
TTGATAAACTGATAATACTCGTTCTGGTCCTTTGTCCTGATCTTGACGATGAGCTCCCAATCTCCGGTGATGATGTCGCAACTCTCCACCTCGGGATGCAGGGCTATTTTCTTGGCGATCTTCTCAGGATCACCGTACGTCTCTGAGCTTAGCGTCACCAATACAAATGAACAGAAGCCTTCGTCGATCTTGCCGTAGTCAAACACTGCCTTGTACGTCAGTATTTTGCCTTCTTTCTCTAGTTTTTTTATGTTGTAGTGTATGGTGGTGGAGGGATCGTGCGTTTTCTTGGCTATTCTGGCAATCTGGGGGGTGCAGTAGCCCTCTTTGAGCAATCTTTGCAGTTTAGACGAAATATCCTTCATATTTTCGTATAATCTTCAACTATTTATAAGATTTACGCTTAATACTTGAAGATTCTCTAATTAACTACTTAAGGTTGGCCGCCTTAAGATAATCATGAAACAAACAGGAACGCTGGCCATGCTCATGGGCATGGGTGGGATAGACGGACACGTGGCACTGGCTGCGTTGGCAGGATTCTTTCGCGTAGAGAACGCGCTAGCCATAGCCATACTCTTCATGGCAGGCCCTGGCGCCATACTCACCGCAGCACTCCTCAAGGGAGAGCTACAACAACGCGTGCTAGCAGCCATAATCGCAGGCATCATAGCAACCATAGTGGTAGCACTAGCCGCAGGCGTAGGTCCTGCAATCCTAGGGTTGGTCAACACGAGAATCATCAAAGTCGGAGGAGGACTGGCCATACTCTCCCTAGGATTGCTCATCATGGGCGTCGCCATACCCAAGAATCTGCCATTAGGAATAATGGTGGCAAGCTTTGCTATAGCGTTTGTTTTCAGGGGGTAACGATGGACAGAATAGGAATCGATTTTGACGGCACCATCACCAACATGCAAAAGTGGAGGAAGGACTGGGCAATAGCGAACCAAGGAGTACTCTTGTTCGCGCACCAAACCGAAACCACAGAAATGAAACACATCGTTGGAGAAGAGGGTTACGCGAGCATGAAAGAAGATCTCACAGCCAACAACGAGGAGATAACACGTAATGCTGAGCTACACCCGCAAGTGGCAGAGGTTCTACCGCGGCTAGCGTTGCATAAAGAGCTCTACCTCATCACCAAAAGGCCTGACAGCAGGCTAGGATTTGCAGAGGAAAAACTCGCACAGCATGGACTCAAGAAGTACTTCAAAGACATCGTAGGGGCGGAGGACAAGAGCGAAGCATGTGCCCGACTCAACATAGCGTGCTTGGTGGATGACGATCGCAGGCATTTGAGAAACTTGCCTTGCAAAGCAATTTGGTTCGCACTGGGGAACGTGCTACCCTGGCCCCATACGAGTAGTGTTAAGATTGCAGGGGACTGGCCAGGTATTAGTGAGCTCCTACAGACTGGGTGGGGTCGAGCACCCCAACCAGCATATACTCTCCTACACGAGTCGGACCCAACAGTCATCCCTCCAGGGGATAGCTTTTTAAGACCGTACGCGGTTCGCAATGAAATGGATCTCCAAGAGGCACGAACTGAGATAGACGAGCTAGATACAAAACTCTTACAAACGCTTGCAGAACGGTACAAGCTAGCAGAGCCCATAGCTGAATACAAAAAAGAAAACGGCCTGCCAACAGAGGACAAGGAAAGAGAGTTTGCCATGATCAAGAGAAGAACCGAGCAGTTCAAAGAGCTGGGCTTTGACGATCCTGCATTCATCCAAAAACTTTTCGAACTCATCCTAGAAAAGAGCAAGCAAGAACAAAATGGCTAAGGTAGCTATCATTGGTGGCAGGGGAAAGATGGGGCGCATGTTTGCCCGAGCGTTCCGAAAGCAAGGCCACACGGTGCTAGTGGCTAGTAGATCAACAAAGCTAACGCCAGCACAAGCAGCAGCAAAAGGAGATCTTGTCATCATAACCGTGCCCATACGCGACACAGTAAACGTCATAAAAAAGATAGGAAAGCACGTTCGCAAGGGAGCAATCCTTACTGACTTTACCTCGGTCAAGGTAAGACCTTGCAAGGCCATGAAAAAGTACAGCAAGGCAAGCGTGGTAGGAAGCCATCCTGTCTTCGGACCGAGTGTGGGCCTAAAAAACCAGCATTTCGTGCTCTGCCCGGTACGGGGCAGCCATGCCTGGTACAAACAAGCGCTCAAAAAAATGGGGTTGCGCGTTTCTACCATGACTCCGGAAGCGCACGACAGGCACATGGCCATCGTCCAATGCCTCTCCCACCTCAGCAACTTCTCATTCGCACACGCCATGAAACAGCTCAAGTACAACCCAAACAAAGAGGTGTTGACCTCGCCCATCTACCGAGTAAAGCTAGGCATCGTACGAAGAGCGCTAGACACCGATGCTGACCTCTACACAGACATCGAAACAGAAAATCCCTACGCAAAACAAGTGGCAAAAGCGTTCAAGAAGGCAACAGACACGCTAGAGCAAGCCATACGAGAAGAAGACAAGAAAGGAATCAAACGCATAATACTCCAATGCCAAAAACATTTTGGCAAGCTCAAACAAGACATGCGTGAAAAAATAAACAGGCTGGCAGGATTTCTATGAAACTAGCAGTCTTAGGGCCGGAGAACAGCTATTGTCATATTGCGTCAAAAGCAGTCAAGGCAGACATCGTGCTCTGCAGCTCCATAGAAGAAATCTACCGAGCGGTAAAAGAAGGAAAGGCAGAGAAAGGACTGGCGCCCATAGAAAACATGCTCCACGGGTCAGTCAGAGAGAGCTTTGCCGCACTGCTCAAGCACAAACTCTTCATACAAAAAGCCTACAACCTACCCATCCACCACTGCCTAGCCTCGCAGACAAAAGACTACGGCATCATAGCGAGCCACCCCCAAGCGCTAGCACAATGCTCCAAGTTGCTAGGAAAAATGAAAGACAAGGCAATAATGGAAACCCCCTCAACATCCAAAGCCATGGAGCTCGCAGCACAAGACACGTCATACGCAGCCATCGGTGCAGAGGTAGCAGCCAGGGCAAACAAGCTAAAGATACTCAAGAGGAACGTAGAAGACAACCACGACAACATGACCCGTTTCATCCTGATAGCAAAAAAACAATCCAAGACTAACAAGAGAGCAAGAACGAGCATGATGCTCGGCCCAAAAAAGGACAGAACAGGACTACTCCACGATCTCCTCGAAACCTTTGCAAAGAGAAAAATAAACCTGGTCAAGATCGAAAGCTTTCCCTCAGGGAAAAAAATGGACGAGTTCAACTTCTACCTAGCCATCGATGGCAACCAAACCAACAAAGACGTCAGGGCAGCGCTCACCGAAATCAAAAAGGTAGCAAAGGTGCGCGTGTTTGGCAGCTACGAGGTGGTCAACCTTGAATAAGAACGTACAGAAGATGCGCGTGTCTGGCATCCGAAGAATGTTCGAGATGGCCAGCACCATGAAAAATCCTATAGATCTTTCGGCAGGCTTACCTGACTTTGACACCCCACAAAAAGTCAAACAAACAGCTATAACGGCCATCAGGCAAGGCTTCAATCGCTACACGCCCACCATAGGCATCCCTCCCCTGCGGAAGGCCATCCTAAAAAAGCTCAAGCGAAACAAGATCAACGTAAAGGAGTCCCAAGTTCTTGTTACGTGCGCAGGATTTGGCGCACTAGACCTCGTACTTTGTGCACTGCTCAATCAGGGAGACGAGGCCATATTATTCGATCCCTACTTTGTAGGACACAAACAATTGTTGCTAAGATATGGCGCAAAGATCGTGGCCTTACCAAGAAACAAAGATTTTAGCATAGATCTTGCACGCCTAGAAAAGGCAGTGACCAAAAAAACCAAAGTCATCATTGTCAACAGCCCCAACAATCCCACCGGAAAGATGTATGGTGAAAAGGAACTGCGTGAGATAGCCCGCATCGCCAAAAAGCACGGCGTCATAATAATCTCTGACGAACTCTACGAAGTGTTTGCCTACGACAAGAAACATTTCAGCATTGGAAGCGTGTACAAGAACACGGTAACCGTGAATGGCTTTTCCAAAAGCCACGCCATGACCGGGTGGCGGGTTGGCTACTGCTGTGGCCCGCAAGCCATCATCGATGCTGCAATCAAACAACAACAGTTTAGCTACGTATGCGCACCTGCACCATTCCAACGGGCAGCAGTCACCGCGCTGTCCACCAGCGTAAACAAGTATGTCAAGGGATACAAGAAAAAACGAGACATAATCTACAACGGACTCAAGGATAAGTACGACATCGTCAAACCAGAAGGTGCGTTCTACGCCTTTGTAAGATATCCCTACGACGCAGACCGCTTCATCAAGAACTGCGTCAAGCATAATCTGCTCGTGGTTCCAGGAGATGTCTTCTCAGAACGGAACACGCACTTCAGGATTAGCTTTGCAACCAAAGATAGCACCCTAAGAAAAGCAGTAGCGGTGTTGAACAAGCTCACATAAAAAATCCGATGAGATATTCTTGATCTTCGTGGTCAAACTTTACCAAAACTGCCTGCTCCTCACCTTTCTTTTCTAGAATAGTGTACGGAGTGTCGAGAGCATGATTCAATTGGCCACTCGTGAACCTGCTTTTCCCATCAACGCTGCCCACGTTCCATCCCTGGCGTACTGCGACACCAGGATCTGTGGGGATATTCTCCTCAGCATCCACCTCTATATATACGCCCATTGCCAGGCGCGGGTTGCGAATGCCTAACCAAGAAGGGTGGACGCCGGCAATGCCGCACAGATTCGCAACGTCTGCCTCGCAAGCATGGTTGTCCAAGTGATCACGAAAAGTGCCCTCTGCTAGGACTACCGGACAAAAGTACAAGGCCTCCTCAACCATGCCTCTCACCAGTCCGTGTGGATGAATAACATCCACGCAGTCTATCAAGTTAGACGGCTCATACCACTCAGTAATCATACAACGAAAAGTCACGAACTCCTTATAAATACCGCCTGAAAAACCGCTACCTTTATAAACGGACCGTCGTTCTCAAAATTCTCAAGAAAATACATAGGAGAACTACTAAATGGCAAAAGGAAAACCACACATGAATGTTGTGTTCGTAGGACACGTAGATGCAGGTAAAAGTACCACTGTTGGACGCTTACTATTCGATACAGGAAGCATTGACGAAGCAGCCGTTCGAAAGCTAAAAGAAAAAGCTGAAGAACTAGGCAAAGGCGGATTTGAGTTCGCATTCGTCATGGACAACCTCAAAGAAGAGAGAGAAAGAGGAGTCACCATCGACCTTGCACACAAACAGTTCTCCACAGACAAGTTCGACTGGACCATTATTGACGCTCCAGGACACAGAGACTTCATCAAGAACATGATCACTGGCGCAAGCCAGGCAGACGCAGCAGTTCTTGTTGTAAGTAACACCGGTGTTGAGGCACAAACAAAAGAACACGTGTTCTTGTGCAAAACGCTAGGCGTTGAACAGCTAATCGTAGCCATCAACAAGATGGACGTTGACAAATACGACGAAGCAAAGTTCAACAAGATCAAAGACGATGTCACAAACTTGATCAAGATGTACGGCTTCAAGCCAGACGAAGTACGCTTCGTACCTATCGCTGCATATCCAGGCGATAACGTGGCAAAGCCAAGTGACAAGCTAAGCTGGTTCAAGGATGGAACGTTGCTAGACGCACTGAACAACCTGAAAGAACCAGAAAAGCCAACAGACCTACCATTAAGACTTCCTATCCAGGACGTCTACAAGATTGCCGGAATCGGTACCGTGCCAGTAGGCAGAGTAGAGACCGGCGTCATGAAGGTAGGCCAAAAGATCATAGTGATGCCCGCCCGTTCCGGAAAAGGAGCCTCAGGCGAAGTAAAGAGCATCGAGATGCACCACGAGCAATACCAAGAGGCAGGACCTGGCGACAACGTCGGATTCAACGTCCGAGGTATTGAGAGTAAGGACATCGCAAGAGGGGACGTGTTAGCAGAATCTAGCAACCCTGCCAAAGTGGCCACAGAATTCACAGCACAAATCGTTGTGATGAACCACCCAAGCGTTATCACCGTAGGCTACACGCCTGTATTCCACATTCACACAGCGCAAGTGGCTTGCCAAGTGGTAGAGATCCAGAAAAAGATCAACCCCGCAACTGGCGAAGCAATCGGCGACAACCCAGACTTCATCAAGAATGGTGAAGCTGCCATCGTAAAGATGAAACCGGTACAACCGCTGTGCATTGAAAAACAGGCTGAGATCCCACAACTAAGCAGATTTGCCATCCGAGACAGTGGATTGACTGTAGCGGCAGGCATGTGCATAGACCTAGTGGAAAAAAAGTAAGGCCCTGATCATGGTATGCAAAAAGCACGAATCAAGCTGGCAAGTATAGACATCGATAAGATTAATCAGACGTGCACTTACATCCAAGACATTGCCGACAAGACAGGGGTCCATATGCGGGGCCCGGTCCCTCTTCCTACCAAAAAAATTAAGGTAACCACGCGAAAGTGTCCGTGTGGCGATGGCAAGGCCACGTGGGAACGCTACGAGATGCGTATCCACAAGCGTCTTATCGATCTCGGCCTCGACGAACGCGCCCTCCGGCTCGTCATGAAGGTCCCTGTTCCTGATGGTTTAAACATCGAAATTGAAATGATTGAATGATTATCTTGCCAACTCAAACTGATCAAAGTGTCTTGGCAGTCTCCCAACATCTCCTGTGGTGCGTAAGGCATGTAGCTTTCTTGAGGCGATCATACCCACGAGTGGCGCATGATCTGGATACACTCTCGGCACGCGGCCATCGATCGGACCAGGATTATTCATGTGCTCGCGACACATCACGAACCAGATATCTGGCCTAAATTGTTTTAACTCGGCAGCAAAGCGGGTCACTGATTCATATTTCTTTGACTCAAACACTCCGCCACTCACCACGATACCAAAAATGCCTCTCCGCGCCATGCACATCACAGGGTCAGGGGTGTGGAAGTACTGAATCTCGTGTGGGTGTGCCACCTGGTGTTCGGCTTTGTAGATTCCCTCTGTGTCCCACTTATGACGTTGGACAACCGCGATCTGGACGCCAGGAGCTGTGCTCCTGTCAATACTAACTTGTGGAAAGGTTTCCTCAAAATCCAAGAGACGACCGGTAGATAATGCTGGACCCAACAGAGGAGATACTAAAAGCTCTACCAAAGGATAGTGCTTGGTGAGATCGCCCCTGCTTCCCCAGTCCTTGGCGATGTTGCCATCGATGTACGGACTCTGGCTAGGGCTGATGCTGTACTGGATGAACGGTGCATCGCTTGTTTGTTTCCACGCTTCAGCGAACTGCGCCCCTGTCAAGAAACTGTCAGAATCAAACACGCCACCACTTATCACCAAACCATACTTGCCGCCTAGTACGTGCTCTGGAAATTGGAAGTGATCCACCTGGTTATGATGCTGGCCCAACATCTCAAGAAACCGAATGCCCTCCCAGTCCTCGCGGTGTCTTTGCACCACTGCGACCTTAGCACCCATTGTAACTATTATATATGAACGAAGTATATAAGGTTTAGGAACTTGGCAAGCTTTTTATGGGTCTACTCAATGAGGACACTATGGACACGCACTACAGTATCTGGCTAATGCCCAAAGATGAGTCCCTATCTAAACTTTCCAAAGATATGTGCGCGACCAACAACACGCCGACGTTTCCCTTACACATAACGCTCCTTCCTAGAATTCGTAAGGATTACGAAACGGTCAAAGTTCTGGCAAAACAGCTAGCAAGCACGCTTTCTCCTATCGCCCTCCAGGTCAAGGGTAAAGGAGTCAAGGACAGGTGTGTTTTCTTAGGAGTTATAAGCACACAGCTAGAAAACGCAGCGAAACTCGCAAGAACAATATTCGAAAGCGAAGAACCCTACACACCCCATCTTGGAGTGTTGTATGCAGATTTTGATAAGACAAAAATGAACTCAATTGCTTCTAGATTGCTAGCTGCTGATGTCTCATTCACCATTCATTCTCTCCATCTAGCAAAGACATCCCGTGACGTGAGAGAATGGGAAGTTGTAGATGAGATACCTTTTGGATAACCGAACAATTTTTATGCTCCAAGACTGAGCAGCTAATATGGCATTACTCTTGTGGTGTGCAGTCTTTATAGTTGCACTGTTGGTGCTGGTGAAGGCAGCAGACCTATTTACTAGAGCTGCAGAGAAGATAGGGAAGAAAATAGGCATCCCTGCTTTCATTGTCGGCGTCACCATAGTAAGCATTGGCACGAGCCTGCCCGAAATCATCTCCAGCATACTCGCAGTACTAAGAGGAACATCCGAAATGGTGGTTGGCAACGTTATCGGTTCCAACATAACCAACATCTTCCTCATTCTCGGCATCAGCGCCATAGTCAGCAAAAAACTAACCCTAACCTACGAGCTCATCCATGTTGACCTGCCCATCTTCGTAGGCTCGGGATTCGTGCTCGCCGTCACCATCTGGGACGGAATCTTTTCAAGAGGCGAGGCATGGATAATGCTCGCAGGCATCTTCATCTACCTAATGTACATGATCAGCGTCCAAAAAACTCACAAGCACAAAGAGATCAAGAAAGAAATGAAAGGAGAGATGAAGAAGGAAGCAATACATCCTATGACGTGGCTCACCCTAGTCCTGAGCGCGGTCATGATATACTTTGGAGCTGACTACACCGTCCAATCAGTCATGGAGCTAAGCGCGATTCTTGGCATAGGCACAGAAATCATAGCCATCACGGCGGTAGCACTAGGAACAAGCCTTCCAGAGTTAGTGGTCTCCATCACCGCTGCACATAAGGGCAAGCCAGAAATCGCGGTAGGAAACATCCTCGGCAGCAACATTTTCAACACGTTCGCCGTCATGGGCGTACCCGGACTCTTCGGAGCCCTGGTCATCCCACAAAGCATACTCTTCCTCGGACTGCCCATAATGATCATGGCGACAATCATCTACTTCTTCATGACCCAGGACAAGCAAATAACGCAATGGGAGGGCTGGATGCTACTACTATTCTACGTGTTGTTCGTAGGCAAACAGTTTGGAATTCTATGAAAGAAGAATTCGTAGACGTGGTCCATGCGGGTGATGAGATCGTGGCACACGCCACGAGAAAGGAATGCCACAAACACGGACTCAGACATAGAATAGTCCATGTTATCATCACGAACGGAAACAAGATCTACGTACAAAGAAGAAGCACAAAGAAAGACATCTATCCTGGCTACTACGAGGCCAGCCTCTCAGGGCACGTACGAAAAGGAGAGACCTACCTACAAGCCGCCAAGCGAGAGCTCAAAGAAGAGCTAGGAATAAAACAAGGCCGGCTAAAAAAGTTGGGAACGTTTGTGTACGAAACAAGAAAAGAGCACGCCGTGTGCGCCGTCTTCCTCATGGAAGACTTCAAGGGAGAGATAACCTTAGACAAGGAAGAGGTTGCCTCCGGCACGTGGAGAACAAAGCTGCCCCAAAAACTAACGCCCGGGACAAAATACTGCGCCTTCCTACTTTAGCAGCTCATCAACATCCTTGGCTTCTTCAGTAATCTTCTCGATCTCCGGCGCGTTCAACACTGGTGGCGCCTCATCATCCTTCGGCTGATCTTTTTGCTCTTTCTGCTCCTTCTTATGTCTATGGCGTTCCAACGCATAGCTTCCTGACAGCAACAGCGCAAGCACTAGACCCATGATGGCTAGGGCACCAATGGCCATGCCAAAATCAGCACCCATGACTTTGGTGGTTATAGCCCCTGTGGGGCTTTCTACCTCTGTTACATTGCTCACGTTGTTCTTGTCGCTTAACTCCAAAATCTTAGCCTCGATCATTTTTTCTAGGTCAGGCTCGGTAATAGTTTTCTCCGGAGTCTTGTTTGTCTCGGTTTTTTCCTCGATAGGGAGGCTAGTGTTCGTGTCATTTTTGGGTGTTTCAACCGTGCTTCCCGGCTTGATGAAACCCATCCCTTCACCAATATATTTCACTTCCTGCTTTGAATGGCAGTCAATAAGTCCTTGGAGAGGCACTTTTTGAAAGCACTCAGGGCTTGACTTGTCAAAGCGGGGGCGGACGTACAATTTCTCAGCCCACTTGTACGAATTCATATGCGTAGGGTTGTAGGTAAATCTTCTCTTATACCCTGGTGCAGGCTTGGCCATCCAGGGACGGCCAGGATCTGGATCCTCAAGCAAGAAAGACCTCGTACCTTGCTCGGTCACGGCCACCAACTCTGCCAAAGGAATCTTATTCCCCCCGACGTTTTCTAGCGCGATCTCTAAACGGGGAATCTGGCCTTTTCTCGAACTAATACAAAAGCCATCATCGACAAACTCCTGAGCAGCAATCTGAGCCTCATCGCAGAATGGCGTAGCCACAACACTAGCACTCATCACCAATAGTAGCACGAGCCACCTCATGAGTGGTAAAAAACAACAACTTGTATTTATGCGTTTTGAATAACAAGCACAACCATTTTAAAGAGGCATGTTCTCAAACAGCGAATGAAATGCAAGCATTGCGTCGCCAAGTCTGAAATAAAAGCGGTAGGGTTTGACTTTGACGGCACGCTATTCCTCACAGAAGGAGAGAAATCAAGAATAGCTGCAGAGACACTACAGTTCGTATGCAAGGCAAAGGACGCGAGAAAAGAGTACGTCAAGCTAGTAGGCACAGGACTAAGCACGCACGATAAGTTCAGAAAACTCTATAGAAAGCTGTGTGGCCGACCAACAGAAGAACAAATAAGAGCCCTAGAAGCCGTGTTTGACATGCAGTACAAAAAACAACTCAACGCCTGTCCCCTAGTCCAGTGCACGTCTGTCCTGAAAGACATCCGAAAAAACGTCAAAAGCCTATTCCTGGTAAGCCTCACCGACCAAAAACTCTTAGAAGAATCACTAAAGCACTGCGGATTGTACAAGCACTTTACCGACATCTACGGCGGGAGCAACAAGCTCGCCAAGTTCAAGAGCGTGCTAAAAAAGTACAAACTAAAACCACATGAGGTGCTCTACGTGGGCGATGCAAAGAACGACGCCCTGCAAAGCATGAGAGCCAAAATCCACTTTGTGGGTATGACCAGTAAACCAGACAAGGCAAAAGTGCTCCAAAGAATGGGCGCACACACAACCATTAAAAACCTCTGTGAGTTTCCCACCACGTTAGCATGAACCTGCTCGAACTAAAAGACGTGTGGAAAACGTACACCATGGGCGATAACAAGGTCCACGCCCTCCAAGGGATAAGCCTCCAGATAAAACCCAAAGACTTTGTCGCCATACTCGGACCTAGTGGCAGCGGGAAAAGCACGGCGATGAACATCGTTGGTTGTCTAGACATGCCCACCCAAGGAACCGTGTTGTTAGACGGCAAGGACATCAGCAAGATGTCAGAAAACGAGCTCGCAAGAGCGAGAGGAAAAAAAATAGGTTTTGTCTTCCAAAAGTTCAACCTCATACCCACGCTAAGCGCGCTACAGAACGTCATGCTCCCCATGCTCTTCCAAGGGGTCGGCGAAGATTCTAGAATCAAACGCGCCACCCAACTCCTAAAAGTAGTGGGCCTTGGAGACCGAATCCACCACAAGCCAACCGAACTCTCTGGAGGACAGCAGCAAAGAGTGGCCATCTCTAGAGCGCTCGTTAACGATCCCAACATCATCCTGGCAGACGAGCCCACAGGAAACCTAGACAGCGTCACCGGCCACCAAGTGGTAGACACGCTAAAAAAGCTCAACAAGCAAGGAAAAACAGTCATCATGGTGACGCACGAGCCAAAGCTAGCAAAACACGCCAAACGCCAGGTCCGCATCGAGGATGGCAAGATAGCCAGGCGTAGATAGTTATATATAGGTGAAAGATCCGTGTTACACACTATGAAAAAGATGCTACTCATAATGCTGCTGTTATGCAGCATTCCTGTGCTAGCCGAGGTCAAAAGCTCAGACATAGTCATCTCACTTCTCAAATACGAACCCGTGCCTGCAGAGCCAGGACAGAACGTAAAAATCTGGCTCAACATTGAAAACACGGGCGAGAGAGCAGAAAACGTACAAGTACGAATAAAACCAGAATACCCCTTCCTAGGAGTTGGCGAGCTAGAATACCGCGTGCCGCCCATACCTGCCATAGAAGACCACGTTTTGGAGGTATTCATGCTCGTAGACATCAACGCACCCAACGGTGAGCACGACCTAGTCCTGGAGTACAAGACAGACACGTACTCAGACGCCTGGACAGAGATAGAACTGCCCATAAGCGTGCACACCGGAGACGTGGCCATAACCCTAGAACGCTACAACATCGAACCAAAAGACTGGATTCCTGGCCAACCTGGCGTGTTGAGCATGCAGTTTGAGAACAGCGGCAGAGTCGGCGTGAGAAACGTGGACGTCCATCTCGACATCGGGAACACCCCCTTCTCTCCCTTAGGCAGCAGCAACAAAAAACGCATCCAAACCATAAGCGGAGGACAGATGGCATCAGTAGACTTCGAACTCATCCCTGACACCACAGCAGGCGTGGGAATCTTCAAAGTACCGGTAACTCTCTACTACTTTGACACTAAAGGCAAAAGATACAACGAGAGCTCAACCCTGGCCATAATGCTTAACAGCCCACCAAAAACAGAGGTTATAGTTGCAAGCGTGGACAGCGAGGGAGCAAACACGCCATCCACCGTAGGCATAAAATTCATCAACAAAGGCGTGGCAAATCTAAAGTATGTCAACCTAGAGCTCGTTCAAGATCCTGCGTATGACATCCTAACCCCTTCTAACACGGATTACTTGGGAAACGTGGACAATGATGACTTCGAGACCAGCGAGTTCCTCATAAAACCCAAAAACCGTCAGACCCTTTTGAAGGTACGCGCAGAATACCTCGACGAGTACAACAAGGAACACTCCGAGGTGTACGAACTACCCGTCACGTTCTACTCTGCCAAAGAATTGGATGGCGGAGGCAGCAAAGTATGGATCGTGTTCATAGTTGTTGGCGCGGGCATCCTGTACTACTATCATCGTAAGAAGAAAAAGAAATGAAAGACTTTTTCAAATTAGCGCTGGTCAATCTCAGGCAGCGCGTGGTTCGAACGCTGCTGACCATGATCGGGATCTTCATCGGCATCGCAGCCGTGGTGGCCCTGATCAGCCTAGGACAGGGCCTACAAAACGCTGTTAACCAAGAGTTTGCAAACCTTGGTGGGGATAAACTACTAATAGAAGGAGCGCAAGCAGGCTTTGCCCCTCCTGGTTCTGCCACCTCAGGCGTGGTTACCGACGACGATCGAGACGTCATAGAACGAGTTAGAGGGATAAAATTAACCGCTGGAAGGATCTTTGAGGGCGTAACCGTAGAATTCCAAAACGAGCTGAGAACTCAGTTCGCCATAAGCATCCCTGACGAGCTAGAGGAGGCAGCACTCATTATAAGCGCGATGAACGTGAAGCCAGAGCATGGCAGGCTACTCAAGCACAACGAAAAAGGCAACATCATGATTGGGCACTGGTTTGGCCAAAAAAACGGAGTGTTCTCCAAAGCAGTAGACACGGGCAACAAACTCATAATCAACGATCGACCATTTGAGGTCATTGGCATACTCAAGAAGCGCGGAGACCAAGCCATCGACAAGGGCATATTCCTCACCGACCCGGACATCAAAGCCGTGCTTGGCGACAGAGAAGAGCTAAACCTCATCGTTGCCCAGGTCGAGCCAGACCTCGACCCTAGCGTTGTTGGAGAAAGCGTGAAACGCGCCATGCGCAAAGACCGACACCAAAAAGAAGGAAGAGAGGACTTTAGCGTGGGAACAAGCGAAGACCTCATCGACAGCTTCAACCGCATCCTCGTCATAGTCCAAGCCGTGATTATAGGAATAGCCTGCATTAGTCTCCTGGTGGGTGGTATTGGCATCATGAACACCATGTTCACTGCGGTCCTAGAAAGAACCAAAGAGATAGGCATCATGAAAGCGGTAGGAGCCACCAACAATGACATCCAAACACTATTCTTAATAGAGTCAGGACTACTGGGCATGACCGGCGGCGCCATCGGCATCCTTATCGGGGTAGGCATGAGCAAAAGTGTAGAACTCGTGGCAGTCCAAGTCTGGGGGCCCAACCTCTTACAAGCAAGCGTCTCACCCCTACTCATCTTTGGAGCACTAGCATTCTCCTTCGGCATCGGCACGCTCAGTGGAGTCATGCCGGCAAGACGAGCGGCAAGACTAAAGCCGGTGGATGCGCTGCGTTATGAATAATTATCCATACAC
>NYZT01000053.1 GCA_002687275.1 Candidatus Woesearchaeota archaeon | reverse complement strand
GCCGCACCCCTTGTAGTGCTCCCCCGCCAATTCCTTTAAGTTTCAGCCTTGCGACCGTACTTCCCAGGTGGCGAGCTTACCATCTTCATTACGACACTGCACCATCACGGGGATGGTGCAACATCTGGCTCGCAGCGTTTACAGCTAGGACTACTGGGGTATCTAATCCCGATCGCTCCCCTAGCTTTCATCCCTCACCGTCAGATCCGTTCTAGTTGACTGCCTTCGCCATTGGTGGTCCTCCAGGGATTATAACATTTTACCGCTCCCCCTGGAATACCGTCAACTTCTCCCGGTCTCAAGCCTCGCCGTGTACCTTGCACGTCGTTATGTTAAGCACAACGATTTCACAGGGCATGTACGAAGCCGGCTACGGATGCTTTAGACCCAATAATAGTGATCGCCACTTGTGACGCCGGTGTTACCGCGGCGGCTGGCACCGGTCTTGCCCATCACTTATTCTGCAAGGTATTTACCCTTGCAAAAAGCTTACGCGTAAACGCAAGCACTCAGGATACCCTTATCACGCTTTCGCGCATTGTAAAGGTTTCGTAGCTGCTGCACCCCTTAGGGCTAGGGACTGTGTCTCAGTTCCCTTCTCGGGGCTCCCACTCTCATGGCCCCTACGGATCTTCGGCTTGGTGAGCCTTTACCTCACCAACAACCTAATCCGCCGCCGACTCATCGTACTGCGTTACCTTTAACGAACAAGAGAAATTCCACACCAAGTTCGCTATCCGGTCTTACCCTCAGTTTCCCAAGGTTATCCCGGACAATACGGTAGATTATCGACGTGTTACTGAGCAGTTTGTCGCCCGAAGGCAGACTTGCATGCCTAAATCGCATCCTGATAGCAGCGATCTCTCGCAGGATAAACGAGTAACTGTATGGTCACTATCTATTACTTATCGAACTGCTGGTTCACACTCTTCCTCGTGCGCAACGTCAA
Organism: Candidatus Woesearchaeota archaeon; assembly: GCA_002687275.1. Taxonomy (GTDB): domain Archaea; phylum Nanobdellota; class Nanobdellia; order Woesearchaeales; family ARS49. The sequence goes on along the minus strand of NYZT01000053.1, from coordinate 18,177 downwards.
GTTGCGCAGTCATATTACCCCTCAGATTTCCCGAGGAAAAGCTTTGTCGGCCTCACATACCGACGGGTGGTCATTAATAAGTATTAAGAGTCGGCAGCCTTTATAAAGGTTACCTTGTGGCTTCATCCAATAATTAGGTTTTAGGTCCATCACGGCGCAATCTGGTGGCTGTTGAGTTGTTGCACCCTTGGGAATGTTCTCTGCATGACCCCGTAGTGACGGCCATTACTTTTTTTTTGGATGGAGCCCTTGTGGCGTATCGCGTTCTGCTGGATTGGGGTAGTCTGTGTGAAGATTTATATGTTCCTCTTTCCTCACCAAGGCATGACATACAAATGGGTTCGTAATCTTTTCATTCTTTCAGTAGCTGCAATCGGTGTGGCCATCCTCGCGCCCTTGTACACGTCAAAGCCTTTGGCTGTTCCAAAGCGGTCTGAGTACGACAACGGCGTGGTGGGAGTGGACTCAAGGCGGTATGGCAAGATGTGGCTTTCTGATGAGAACAAGGACGGAAACGTTGAGATCAGAACAAGGTCCCAAACATCTTTTGGCCATCCGGGGGATGTGCGCGACATTCCCATGACGCCTGGCCTGCAAGAGGCTGCCAACGATGCATTCTCTACCTTGCAAGATCTCGAGTACCGCTTGGAGTCCGAGGCGATCAAGGCTGAGAATGCAGCTAAAGCTACTCCATAACTTTTTGATGCTCCAAAGACTTTATTAATCTGGCACAACTTTTTGGTTCATGGACGAGGCGTTTGACGATGCAAAAAGCGTTGCTACTTGGTACTATGTGGGTCCTGACCTTGAGCGAAACAGAAGGCAATCTTTGGCGAGGCTGCGAGAGTTTAGTGAGGGGGACATTAGAGGGAGGGTCTTTCTGAATGAAGTTGTCTCGTCTGCTGAGCTAGGTTTTGGTAGGGCTCTGCCTTTGGCCTGGGATGTGCAGACGACCTGGCAGTTCTTCCAAAATCATGATATTTCCGACGCGATGTGGTCTCTTGCTGTCGCGGGTCTGTTTCGTTTAGGGGTCAGCATTTTTTCGTATTGCCGGGCAAACCGTCTCCCTGATGGCTACTCTGAAGCAGCGGTTATCAACGCGGTTGAGGATAAAGATGCTAATTGGTGGAGAGAGTAGTACTAATCCCTTGATGGTCGCTTAACCCTTCATGCATTTGCACGTTGGTTACTTTGTGGTTGCCTTTGCTCCAGACGAAGTCTACCATTCTTTTGAGTCCTGGCTTTCTGTGGAGTTTGGGATCGAGGGAGTTGTCGATCTCTGGTGGGATGTTGTCGGTGAGATGTTTTGCGAGCTCGTCAGCGATCTCTCCTGGTCTTGGAGCGTTGAAGTCTCCTGCGATGACAAGGTTGGGATATTTTTCTAAGAGTTTGAGCAAGGCTTTGAGGTCTGCCCGTTGCTGGTCGTCTGGCTGTCCATCTCCTGTCCAAGTGAAGTGTGTCGTCCCGATAGTGAAGGTTTGGTTGCCTTTTTCTACCTCAACGACTACTATGCCGCGATGCATGGTTTTCTCCCCATTAGTTCTTCTATCATTATTCTTGTTGACATAATAGTATTCAAGGGTGTCATTTTTCACTACGAGATTGGTGAAGATGGCACAGCCAAAAATTGCATCATTGTCTCCTGCCTTCATGGGCACCATGGGGAGGAAGTACGATTGCATGCCTAGTTCCTTTTCTAACATGGCGAGGTCGTCATCAAAGACCTCTTGGATGCAGATGACGTCAGCTTGCTGTTGCTTTATCCAGGGTAAAAACTTGTCAAAGTGCTTTTGCATTTCTATGTTGAGCTGGACGAGTTTCATGACATTAGCTCACCGGGTATGGCCAGGGATGTGCAGACAGGGTATGTCGCTCTACGTCTTGGACGATGACTTCGTATTCCTTTTCTTGAAGTTCTCCTTCTAGCTGTTGTGCCAAGGCTATTGCATCGCTTTTGGATTGGGTATAGGGGGGTGCCTTTTCTTGCCGGGACGTACCAAACCTTCTTACAAAATGCAGCGGTCTCTCGCCTTGTTGTTGCACCGTGCATTCCGCTTCAGCAGTTACGACGGTTAGGTAGTCTGTAAGAAAACTACTTCCGCAATCAGTCACTCTGGGCACCACGGTTACTGTCTTCCCTTCTGCTTCTTGTAAGAATTCTTGGAAATCTTCGGTATGTTGTGGAAACCAATTGAGAAGGAACTGGGGCCATCGCATGTGTTAGCAAGAGTGATTGCATATTTAAGCATACCGCAAGGTTTTTGAACCAGCGCATAACGCCAAGAGCATGATTGTTGTTTTTTTGAGTCCTCCGGGAGGGGGGAAGGGCACCCAGGCGCCCAGGCTGGCAAGACAGATTGGGGCTGAGCATCTTTCTACGGGCGTTATCTTTCGTAGCATGTACGAGGCTAACGATCCTCTTGGGATCAAGGCGCATGATGAGTACTGGGGCAAAGGACAGCTTTGTCCTGATGGGATCACGATTCCTTTGGTGGAGAAAAAGCTTGCCGAGCTGGAAGGTGCGGTGTTGGACGGCTTTCCTCGTAACATCGCCCAGGCAGAAGCCTTAGACAGGATGGTCAAGGTGGACGCGGTTGTTTCTTTGTCCATCACTGAACAGACCGCACTAGAGCGCTTGGGCTACCGCGCTGAGTGCAAGGCTTGTAACATCACGTACGGGCTTGCTAACAAGCCGCTTAACAAGGGCGAATGCAACTCCTGTCATGGCCAACTCAACATGAGGAATGATGACGCTGATGCGGCAATCATCCGACAACGCTTCGAACAGTACGAGACAAAAACCAAGCTCTTGTTGGAGTACTATCGCAAGAACGGCAACCTTCACGAGATCGATGGCAACCAAGATCCTGAGAGGGTGTACGTGGATATCTTGAGGGCTCTTAGGTTAGATGCTTAATCGTGTTCCATAATGGTTCTGGTTTGAGATTGTAAGCCATCGTTGTTTCTAACGTTCCTGCATCCTTGCACCGCGCACACTTTTTGCTTTTGCAGAGGAATTCTTGGTAGGTGGGTGACTGGAGTATTTGTGTTATGGGTGTGGTGAGCGCGTTGGCGATTTTTTCTCGGGTGATGCATGAGCGTACTGAGCCGTCTGACCACAACGTGAAGTACACTTTTTGGCTTCGGCACTGGAAGGTTTTTGCCGGGCTTTTGAAGTGTTCGAGATAGCTCCACGAGTTCGCGATGGGGAATCCTTCTTTTTTTAGTGTTTGCACCTCTGCGATGGCCCTGTCTCGTTCTTGCTGGCTAAGATCGCAATGGTGTGGGTAGGCAGGGTTGAGGTCGATGTGCTGGAAGAGTAGCGTGCACTGCCGCGCTTTTGCAAACTCAGCGAGCTTTCTGAGCTCTGAGGTGTTGTGCTTGCTGAGCACGGCGCACAGGCGTATGCGACATTCGGGGTTGTGCTCTTTCACGAGCCGGATGCTTTTTTTTACGTTCTCAAAAACGTTCTTTCCTTCCACTATCTTGTCATGCTTTGTTGATGCTGCGTCAAGGCTTATGAGTAGTTCATCAACGTATTTGGTTACCTCGGGTCGTAGGAAACAGCCGTTGGTGGCCATGGTCACCTTCCAGCCTAGACTCTTGTCGTGTCGTACGATTTCTAGTAGGTCTTTTCGCAGGAAGGGCTCGCCTCCCCAGAGGAAGACTGCTTTGAAGCCTGTCTTTGCCGCATCGTTGTGGATGGTTTTGATTTCTTCTAGGGAGAGTTCTTTTGCTTGGTTATCCTTCCACAAGCAGTACGGGCAGCCCAGGTTGCAGCGTTGGGTGACGAGGTGGGAGAGAATGAATGGCTTCGTGCCGAGTCTTGCTTTGAGTAATGGGATGAGCATGGTATGCGTAATCTTTTAGGGTTTAATTAGTTTATGCAGCACGCTGTTGGGCTGGTGCCACAATCTGCTTCGGTTTTTTCGGTGCTGGAATCTGCTTTGGAGCGTCTACTTTTCCGGGGCTGATAAGTTTTTGGTTTGTGTAGACGGGTGGAAGCTGACCTGTTTGGGTGTAGTATGAGATGAAATTGGCTACTTTTTTGGATATCTGGGTGTATCTTGTCACGGTCTTTATTCTGAAGCGGGTGATTAATCCAACGACTATGGCTATGGCTGCGAGCGCTCCTAGTCCGCCACTGCCTAGCGCTGCGCCTATGAGTCCTGCTAGCCAGGTCAGGCCTCCACCGGTGAGTACGGCGATAAATGCTGTGAAGGACATACCTGCTGATAAGATTACTACTAGGTCAAATCCTGCGGGGTATCCTTTCTCGGGAAAGGGTATGGTGACTTTGTTTGAGGTTTGGGGCGCCTCTCGATCGCCTGAGGTTGCCTCCCATTGGCTTTCCTTAACGAGTTTGTTATCGGGATTGGCTGCCTCCATCTCTCTGGCTGTCTTGTCGCCTCTTCTGACGAAGAAGAAAATTCTGTCAAAATATTTCTGGGCCTTTTTGTGTCCTACCGTGTCTATCAGTCCTGCCAGCTTTTTAGCATTTTGGAGGTCGGTAGATTTGGAGTTTTCTTCCCACATGGCTTTCACGCTTGCCAGTTTTCCTAACGTTTCTTTTTTTGGTATCTTGAGTTCTTCATCTTCGACAACCTCTTCGAAATCGACAACCTTCATCTTGTAGAAATTTCTTTCCAGTTCGCTCTTGGACCTTTCTAACTCTTCTAGCTGGGTGAGTAGCTGGAGTATTTCTGCTTGGCGGTCTTCAGAAATCTCCCCTTCAAGCTCTGCCAGTAGCACTTTTGCTTTCTTAATTATTGTTTTGCATGAGCTGTTGAGCTCCCCAATAATGCGTAGGACGTCCTCATCGTCGTAGCTTAAGTTTTCTAGAATGTCGTTGATCTCTCTGAGTTCTTTTGTCGAGGCAGCCACTATCTTTTCTAGCATGTTTTTGGCTGCGGCGGTGTGATGTTGCGCTAGTTCTTGTTTTGCCTCGCCTGCAATAGCCTCGGCAGAGCTTGAATCAGCGATGAGGTTGCTAATCCTCTTCTTGATATGCATGGGCTGTTGTTTGGAGGTTTACTATAAAATGGTTATGATTACAACTTCTCCAAATGCATCTTTAGACGTTCTATCCTTGTTTGTAGGAGTTCGACGGTTTTGTCCATGCCTTTTTCTTTGGCGCTGTTGATGAGGTGTTCGGCGCGTTCGATTCGCTTTTGCATTTCCTGTTTTTGGAGCACGCGTTCTTCGGTGTGGTGCTTGCGTGCCTTCCTGGCTTTGGCTTTGATGTACTTGTCTATCTCTGCGTCAATGCGCTTGATGCTTTCTTTGTAGTGCTTTGCCACTTGTGACTTTTTTTCTAGCACGAGAGGTATGTCACGCTCTTTTTTTATGCTGGTGATGAGCTGTTCTTCTAGGTGTTCTACCTTTTTTCTTAGTGCTATAGAACCGATTTGTTTTAGTGCAGAGATAGCGGTCTCTACCTTTCTTCTGGCGTCTAGCTTTTCGTTGTAATTACCGTAGGCTTGGCCGAGAAAGTACAGCATTTCAGGGGCGTGGTCGTGCCCCTCGTATGGCTCGATCATTTTCTAGGTGGAAGTGGTGGCAAGGGTGGAAGTGGTGGTAGTCCTGGAGCGCCTGGTGCTGCGCCGGGTAGTGGTGGCAGTCCAGGAGGGCCGGGTGCGGGCTTTGCCTCTGGTTTTTTGACCTCGGGTAGCTTGCCCTTCTTTAGTAGGTCTGCTATGGCTACGATGCCGCCTGCGATGTCCGAGTTTTGCTCTTGGACTTTTTCTATGCTTTGCTGCATGTCCCTAAACTCTTTTAGTGCGGAAGTAGGGTGTTTCATGCTGTGCATGGCTTCCTCAAAGATGGATAGTAGCTTGTCTAGCTTGTGGTTAAGCTCTAACATGGTGACTTGCATCTTCTTTGAGGGTTGTAGTTCGAACTCTTTTAGCTTCCTTAGCTCTTCCTTTAAGCCCTCTACTTCTGCATGTGGGAGAATGTCGTAATTATCCGTAGGTTCCTCGGCCATTACTCGAAAACCGCGGCGTTTAGGTATTTAAACGTTTCTACTCAAAAGCTTTATTAAGGTCTTAGCCGCAGTTGCTGTGTTATGCAAGTGATGCCTTCGCACATGCGAAAAAGCATGTATGCCCGCCTGATAAAACGGGGAAAACGTAAGTATCCTGGGCTAATGCTGCGTTGGATTCCTCCTTCTGGGTTGCAAATGGTGTTGGGCAAGCGCTGGAGCATTGGAGAGCCGTACTATTGGATGATGCGGGAGATCGATGACGTGGTGGATGGAGACGCTCCTGTGCCGTCCACGTACACCTCTGCTGTTGAGTACCTTAAGCAAAAGATCAAGTTTGTCCAGGATGGCACGCCCAGAGATCTTATTGAAGAGATCATGGTCAAGTGCTGGGAAAGATTGGATACTCTTGGAGGAAGGTCGTGGGCGCTTCGAGATGCAACCAAGGACATCCTAAGTTGTATGAAGTTTGACCAGGAAAGGACCGACCGGTTTCACGCCACAGGCAGGGCCAGCATGCTTGGCAAGGGAACCATTTCAAAATATTTTAGGGAGATGGAGTTTTCGGGAGTCATGCGCTGCATGCTCGAACTCATAGAAGGAACGTCCAGCAAGATTTCGGAGGTTGAAGATTTGGTGTATGCCTCTGGACGACATCGTATATTCTTGCGGGACCTGTCAGAAGATTCCGCGCGAGGGCTGGTGAACATTCCCAAGAAGGAATGGTTGGAGCACTCTTCACGATCCGAATTTGTCGAGTTTTGCGAACGGTGTAAGACTCAAGGTAGGCTGTCTAAGGAGAATGCTAAGGAATTTTTTGCCACCGCTCCTGAAGCGGTGCGTCAGTGGGCGCGCAAGCAGGTCGAGCAGGGAAGCGAGCTATTGCAGAAATACTCTGCAAGCAAAAAGTCCAAGCAGTTTGGCGCGTGCGCCCGATTCATATTGCACTACCATCACGAGCGGCCCTCACGAAAGTTCTTTGCAGGTGTTGGGCCTACCGTGGCGAGATTATGATGCTTTAGCGACTAATTCCTTAAACACCGAGAACTCTAGGGGCTTGGCGTTCGCTCGTTCTGCAATTTTTCTCAGCAACACGTAATCGTTTCTTGCGTTCATTCCATGACCGGTAAACGCTTTCCAGCCGAGCTGCTTAGCTTTTCCCACGATCTCTATGTCTAGTTGTGGGCGCAAATCAACAAAGACAAATCCTTTGTTTTCATGTTTTTCCAAGAAGGCGGCGGCTGATGAATCATCAGCACCTTCTTTTCCTGCGCAATTGATGAACACAATATTGTTCTGCGTGTCATCAAGTTTGGAGGTGTATCTCACGTTGCAATAGGACGCTAGTTCTTCTTGCAACTTCTCTTTGGGTTCCTTGTCCACCAAAACCAGTTCTTTTGGGTGTTCGTGGGCGATTCTTCGTGCTATGGGCTCGCCAACACCTCCTGCGCCGAGTAAAACGACAGACTTGTTTTTGAAAGAGCCTACCTCGTCTTTGTACCACCCCACAAATGATGGTGCGTTAATATCATACGGGCGTAGATTTCCTCCCTCGTCTTTGACTAGGGTGTCTATGTTGCTTGGGAGGTCTTCTCCCTTAAACCGTTCTTTCAATACGGGGCCGCTCTTATGCGGTTGGGTTATGTTAATGGCAACAATGTTTTGGTTATCTTCTGCGATTCTTAGCATTTCCCGAATTGAAGCAAGATCGTCCTTAGCAATGTTAACCGGCAAATATAGTAGTGAATCCATCACCTGATTCATGTATGTCCTGCTGGTAGATTTGTCCCAGTCTTCTTTGTTCTTGTATGCTAGGTACAAACAAAACTTTTGGGTCGGGTATTTTTTAAGAAAATCAAGAAGTTCTTCTACTGAATTGCAAACAGGTATTTTCTTTACAGCATACTCCATGGTGTGCTTTATGCGTGGAGGCTATAATAATCTGACGAGAATTTACTACAATAACGCTCTCACCATCTTGATCTCGTCCTTGCTTTCTTCAACATTACCGCAGCAGTGGACGACGTTTCTGACGGGTTGCATTCTTCGCACGCAGTCTTCGAGGACGACGCCTTTGGCTAGGTCTCCTCGGATGGTGCCTTTCTTGGCCTTGCTTGGATCTGTGGGTCCTGCCAGTGCGCGCATGGCCTTGACTGCGTTTGGTCTTTCGAGAATCATGACCACGACAGGGCCCTCTGTCATGTATTTTACTATGATGCCGTACAGCTTTACTCCTAGTTTTGCTTTCAGATGACCGTAGAACTTTTTCATGAACGGTTTTGGTAGGACGGTGGATCGTAGATATCGTATGGCGAACTTCTTCTTTTCTAGTCTTGAGATGACTTCGCCAACGAGATTTCTCTTCACTCCGTCAGGCTTGATGATGCACAAGGTTTGTTCCATACGACTAGATGAGTTTACTTGCTTTTAAAAGTTCTGGTAGGGCTGCCCTGGCCTGGGCAGGGGTGGTGGGACGTTTGTGAGGCTTGAAGCCTCTACGCTCAAAGAAGCCATTACATCTTTCGATGGCCTCAGGAGTGTACATGGCCTCGATGGGTGCCTGATCTGGGACGTCTATCTCACACCCTTTGCCTTTTAGGTATCTTCGCACGCGTGCGTCGTGGTCTGCGAGGAGAATTGGGGCTGTGCTAATGATTCCCATTTTTAAGCATTGATGCCATCGATCCTCTAGCGATGCTGCGTGACCAATGACGTGGGTGGGTGGATACTCTCTCTGTAATGACTCGATGACTCTTAAGTCAGTGAGCGCGCCAACACCCTTCCTTCGGACTGCCGCAACATCCTCCCCTTTTCCAAGGAGAAGATCTATCTTGTTGAAGGGATAGATCCTCGACCACACTAGCTCTTGGTCTTGTGGATACGCGATGACGGTTGCCTCGCCAATAGGGGTGTTCTTAATTTGGATGAGGAATTGGTGTTCTATGCCTTCCCACCCGCCAGCATCTACCTCTTTAGGATCGTGAGCGAGAACGTTATGCGCTTCGAGAAGTTCGTTGATGTTTGCTGTTTGGATAAAGGTGGCTGTTCGTAGCATTCTATCGGTCCTCTGTTGTTGTCTCTTGTAGGCACAAAGGGGGGTGGTTTAGATTGAGAAATCTCATCTTGTTTTGGCCGTGAGCTGTTCTGAGGTAGGCTGCGGTTTCGTGAGGGGTTATGGGGAGTTCTGGTCCTTCTGGGAAGGGGGAGTTGGTGCCGACTTGTTTAGCTATTTTTGCTCTTACTTGGGAGGTGTACCCTTCCTCGCTTAGGGGTAGCATGGGGAAGTCAAATCCCCTTAGTGCTGCTGCTCGGTAGCATCGTGCTTGGTGGTCTGAGAAGCGATATCCGGTTGGCCACACCATTCCCATACTAAGAAGGTGGCGTTGTCTGTCACCGCTTACTACTGTGCCGTGTGTCACCAGAAGATCGTCCGAAACTTGTTCGTACTCCTTAAGCGTGAGTGCGTGGACGAGTGTTCCTACCCCTTTTCCTAGGAACTGTTTTAGTGGGTGGCCTATGCGAACATACTCAAACGGTCTAAACTGCGTCCAATGTAGATTTGAATCCCCCCACAGGATTAAAGAAACATACCCTATGGGTTCGTTGTCGCAAAGCACGTCGAACGTTTTCTCCGCGTGACTGAAAAACCCTCTGTCTCGCAGCGCTATGCTTGCCTGTAATTCTTCAGGTGTTGCGTTTTGTAGAAAGTCTATCACATTCCCATGGCGCCCATGTCGGGCTGGGGTGCTTCGGCGCCTTTTTCTGAAAGAATGACGTCGTCTATGCGCAGGATCATCTGTGCTACCTCGCTTGCGCTGCTGAGCGCTTGGGTTTTGATCTTGACTGGTTCTAGGATGCCTTGCTTCCATGCGTCGATGGTTCTTCCGGTGAAGACGTCGATGCCTGCCCAGGTTTGTTTTCGGTCGTGGGCTGATTTTAGTGAGGTAATAACATCGATGGGGTCTAGGCCTGCGTTTTCTGCGAGCGTTCTTGGCACGACCTCTAGCGCGGTGGCAAAGGCCTCTACGGCAAGTTGTTCTCTGCCTCCTAGGGATTCTGCGAATTTGCGTATGTGTCTGCTGAGTTCGGTTTCTACCGAGCCTGCGCCGGCTACGACCGCTCCGCTTTTGAGGCTTGCGGCAACGTCGCCAATGGCGTCTGTTAGCGCTCTCTTTGCTTCGTCAGCGATGTGGTCTGTGCCGCCTCGGACTACTATGGTTACTGCTTTTGGGTTTTTGCATCCCATGACATAGGTGAGCTCGTCATCGCCGATCTTGACCTCTTTTACTTTCCCTGCTTTGCCGAGGTCTGCTTCGGTGAGGTCGTGGAGGTTGGTGACTATGTTTCCTCCGGTGGCGCGAGAGAGCGCTTCCATGTCTGATTGTTTGACTCTTCTTGCGGCGTAGATGCCGCGCTTGGCTAGGTAGTGCTGTGCGACGTCATCGATGCCTTTTTGGCAGAACACCACGCTCGCGCCTGACGCGGTCACGGTGTCTACGAGTTTTAGCAGCATTTGTTCTTCTTGGTCTAGGAACGCTTGCATCTGTCCTGGGTCGGTTATCTGGATTTTTGCGTCTATCTCCGTGTTTTTGATTTCTATCGCGCAATCTAGTAGGGCTATTTTTGCGTTGTCTACCTCTTGTGGCATGCTTGGGTGGACGGCTTCTTTTTCTAGCACGACCCCTTCTACCAGTTCGGTTTGGTCAACGCTTGTGCCTGATTTTTTCTCGATTTTGATGTTTTCTTTGTTGAAGTTGCCTTCTTCGCCCACTCGCTTTACTGCTTTTACTGCGATGGTTGCAAGAACTTCTTTGGCTGCCTCTGCGCCCTTGCCTGTCATGGCGGTCATGGCTATTTTTTTGAGTAATTGATCATCTTTTTCTGCTATGGGCTGGGAGATTTCTTCTAGTTTTCTGTTGCACTGTGCTGTTGCCAGTCGGTAGCCCTTGCTGATGACGGTGGAGTGGATGTTTTTGTCTAGCAGTTGTTCTGCTTGGTGGAGTAGCTCTCCTGCAATAATGACTGCGGTTGTTGTTCCGTCGCCGACCTCTGCCTCTTGGGTCTTGGCTACCTCCACAACCATTTTGGCTGCAGGGTGTTCGATTTTCATTTCTTCAAGAATGGTCACGCCGTCGTTGGTCACGGTGACATCCCCAAAGGAGTCCACGATCATCTTGTCCATGCCTTTTGGGCCTAGCGTGGTTCGTACTGTTTCTGCCACTAGTTTGGCAGCCATGATGTTGTTTCCCTGGGCGGTTTTCCCTGTACTTCGCTGGGTGCCTTCGGGCATGATGATGACTGGTTGTATTTCCTTTGCCATGGTAGAATCTAGTCTTGATAACGCGCGCATGACTTAAAAAGGTGGCTATTCGTGGTCCTTTGTTACGTAGAACGCCTCTCGGACTGACTCATGGAGCCCAAACTTTGTTCCTGCCGCTTGGATCGCTCTTCCCGGAAAAACATTTTTCACGTTCGCTAGGAATCCACTAAAGAGCGCCGTGGTAAATATCCTCCAGAGCGGTTCTTCGTACGCGTCTGCGAGCGCCTCGCATTGTTCATACATCTCTGGTAGCCCTTCTGAGAACTCCTCTAAAAGGCTGTGTAGTCCTTCGGTGGGTTGGCAGATGGCTAACCGGGATTCAGTGGTGAGTCTACGGATTCCTTGACTACAGGTTATCTCGTCCATGGCTACGGTAAGTATCGCTCCTTCCCCTCTGTTAAACACGATGCTGGAGCGCATGAACGGCTCGAAATACACCGCTTCTATCGTGCGCCTATCCTCCCATTCATAAAATCCTGTGCTTCTACATGTTTTTGGAGGAAGGAAGGGCAGGAATTCTAGCGTGCCCTCGACGGCGCACACCCAAAGTCGTCTATAGCTTGATTTCAACAAGTTTCCTGATTGCTGTATGAGCATGCTATACAAGATGTTAGTTTATTAATAAATCTACCTGCTGGAGGTATAACGCTGCGCAGTCAGGTCTAGTCGTATTCTTGGAATTCTACGGTGTGCAAAAACTCTAGGACGATGCCATTTAATTTGTATCTTACTCCTGCGGCTTCGATGGCTCTTTCAAGCGGAACGTTCTTGATGGTGTGCAGATAACCGGATAGGAAGGAGCCAGCCAGGACGTCCTTAAAAGGGGCATAGGCCATATCTGCCGTGCACTCACAGGCGTCATAGATGTCGGGAAGGTATTCTAAGAAATCTTCAGAGAGCTCACGCAAGGCGTAGGTGGGGTCTTCTACGGTTAGTTCTGCTTCGCGTATGAGGTTGGCGAGTGTTTTTTTGGCGGTTTGTTTGTTCAGTGCCAGCGCTAGGAGGGATGCTCTTCCTTCGTCAAAATGTAGGCTGGCAAGTGCGAACGGCTTAAAGTAGAAGAGTTCTAGCGTGCGTGTGCTCTCGCCATACTCGTAAAATCCTGTGGTTCTTTGACGTGTCGAGGGAAGAAAGGGAAGGCTGGGGAGGGTTCCTTCAACACTGCAATACATCACCCTGCCAAACTTGCCAACCATTCTGTTTCCTAGCTGTCTAAGGTTGAACACGCGATGGGGGAGTTATAGTGTGTTATTAAATCTACCTACGTTGGAACGTAGAAGGCGGCCGGATTCTTGGGCGCTTTCATTTTTGGTTTTATTCTTCCAGCATTGGCATCGTTTCCTAGTAACTTTTCAATGAGATAGAGCTCGAACCATATTTCTGGATCCTCCGGATTTCTCATGCCTGCGATGAGCTTCTCCCTCGCTGTCTCGAATTCCTTTCGCACGCTGCCTCTCACCCTTTGTTGCATTGCTTCCAGGGAGATTTTTTTGTAGGTGGCAGAGCTCATGCGATAGGAAGAATAGTATGCCTTGTAGCGCGATATCATTTTTGTCCTTTCTAGAACATATGAAGAATCTAACGCAAGTGCTCTGTCGTAAAGTTGGAGAAGCTCTTTCCTTATCTCTCCGTTCTGTCTGAATTTCACGTTCATGATGTCAAAGCGTATATAATAGTTGAAAATAATTTTGGGTCCTAATGCTACTGCTTTCGCTGTGTACGTGTCTGATGTAGTGGCGTCTTTCTCCTGCAATGTGTGTGCAATGCTGGTGTATTGGAGTGAGAGTAGCTCGTCCTGTGTCAGCGGTCGCATAATGCACGGGACTTTGAGTATGTTTCTTGGCTGTTTCCAAATGGCGAGTTGCGATTCCATTGTTTGGAAGGCACGGCTCAAGCTTGTGGTGGTTTCCCAGAATATTTTTCGGTCTGTTCCCCACGTAACAAACATGTGCTTTTCCCATACTGCGGCGTAGATGGGCCATCCGTATCTTTCTCCCGCTGCTGCGCACACTATGGTGTTGCAATCGCAATCAAACTCTCCACTGAGCAGGCCGCTGCTCAGGAAGGGTTGAGACGGGACGTTCTTTATACCTTCTTCCTGAATGGAGTGTGTGATCGCGGTGAGAATTCGTCGAGGGTCTTGGTGGTATTTTTGTGAAAACTGTTTGAGTTTACTTCCTACTCTAGCGAGTATTCGGTCAAGGCGTTGGTAACACTTGGCGGGTACCTTTCCGTCAAGCACCGGCGCTTCGATGTCTAGTGTTTTGTGCGCAACGGTTGGTCCTTTAAATTTGACATAGGGTGCCATGGCTGCGGCGGCTGCCGATTTGAGAAAATCCCTTCTGTCTATTGTGTTAAGCTCGCCTGCTTTTCTGCCGAGCTGTTTGAGCATTCTTCCTATGCCCATGCGTTGGAAGATGCCCACCTTTTTGTCTTTGAGTATGACTTCTAGGTGTGCTTGTAGGTTTTGGACTGTGGCGACAAATTCTTCTGCGCTGGTGCTTTCTACTTGGGTGAGTAGCGTGGCGATGTCGTCAATGGCTTCTTTTAGCAGGACAACGTCATCCCTTGTTGTGTGGGGTAGCGTCTGTGCTCTTGCCACCTTCTCGAGAATTTCTTTCCACATTCTGCGGTGTCAGATTTAGGGTATTATAAGCGTTACTGGTCTAGATAGAACTTCAAGACATCAGGGTTTAGTTCGTAGCTGTCGCAGGCTCTGCAGTATGCAATGGCGTGGCTGAGTTCTTGGGTGAATATTAGATAGAGAGCGAGCATTTCAACGCCAATGCTGACGTGTAGGAGTTGTTCTTTATGAAGACTTATTCTTGCTGCTTTTTGTAGCACTGGAGTAAACGTGTTTGCGGTTGCCGCCATGACCTTGCAAAACTTCTCTGAAGGTTCTTCCAGTTGCATGCCGCAACGCTCTCTTATTTTCCATGCTTCTGATCTTGTTTTTTGGAGGTCCATGCCGTACGTGATTATCACGCCGCTTCCGGTGCGAGTGCGTTCTACGGTTGTTCTCGTTGGAGGGTACGACGTGAACATTTCTAGAGACTGCCCCTCGCTCTGCTCGCAAAAACATGCTTCCACGCCGTCTATCTTGGGAAGCGGTGGCAGCGTGATGCTGTGTCCTTCTAAGCCGTACCAGTGGATGGGGTCTTGGCGGACGACGCTGAAGCTTCCTTGTTTTATAGCGGTGGGTCGCATGTCTAAGAAATAGGGGGTTGTCTAATAAATTCTACTATGCAGGCACCCAGAACTTGAACTCACCCATGGTGACGCCTCGTAGGTGGCGTATGGCTCTGCGTGCTCCGTCAGTGTCGCCGAGCACGCCCGAAATGATGAACATTTCTTGCCATCCATCCTTATCGATAGGGCTGCTGGCGGCCATGTGCTTCCGAGCTTCAGAAAACTCTTCTTTCATTGGCTCGGCTTGCGCTCGGGTTTTCATCTCTTCAAAGTCTATCTTCTTGGCATTTCCCCACGAGATGCGATACGTCAGCACGATGGCTAGATTGTGGTGCAATCCTCTTGTTTGCGGATCCACTGCAGCCTGATCTAGGGTGAGTGCCTTTTTGTAAACTGTGATCAACTCGGGTCTATGAGCGATATCTTTTTTGTAATGGCGATGCATAATGTTCAGCCTGACCATGTAGCTTTGGATCATGTTCGGGCCGAGTTCTAGGGATTTTTTGCTGTACTCATCTGCTAGGCTAAGCATGCCTTCTTTCCCTATTATCTTGTTAGCAACATTGGCATGGTAGTAGGAGAGAAGTTCGTCATTGCTTAAGGCGCGCATGTACGTCTTGCTTCTTAGTAGCTTAGTGCTTTGTCGGTAGCTCCGCAGCTGGGATTCTTTGGTTTCCATGGCTTTAGAGAAGCTGGTCGTGGTCTCCCAGCAAATATCCAAGGTATCTCCCCACGTCACAAACAAGTGTCCAGGCATCATAACCGCGAGGATGGGAAATCCGTACACTTGTGCCGCGCTGACGAAGAGCATGCTGCCCACGTCGCAATCCTTTTTCTTGGTGATCAATCCCACGCTGAAAAAATCCTGACTCTTGATATTGGTGTATCCTTCCATCATGATGCACCGGTGGATGTTTGTGAGCATGTGCTTTGGGCTGGTATGATACTTTTTGGGATAGTTTTTGAGCTGTTCGCCCACTTTTTTTATGAATTGGTCTAATCTGTCGTATGCTTCTTGTGGAGTCTTTCCACCATGGATGGGTGCTTCTATGTCTAAGATCTGATGGCCGATCGTTTTCTTGTTTTGAGGAAGTTTGACATAGGGTGCCATAGCTGCGGCTGCTGCCGATTTGAGAAAGTCCCTTCTTGACATTGCGTTAAGATCTTCTACCTTTCTCCCTAATTGTTTGAGCATTCTTCCCACGCCCATGCGTTGGAACATGCCGTACGTGCCTTTGAGAAGGTGGCCGAGGTAGGTTTGGAAGTCGATTGCTGCCTTGTTGAGGTTTTCGCCTGTTCCTGTATCATCTTGGGACAGGAGCGTGACGAGATCATCAAGTTGCTCTTTTACTTTGATGAGGTCTTCTTTGGTCTTGTGTGGCAACCCTTGTAATTGTGCCACCCGTTCGAAGACGGCTTGCCAGTCCATGCCCCCTCTGTGCCTCAGTAGTATAAAATGATTTTGGCAGTGTTTTGAGTGTAAACCGTGCAAATTACGACTATTTCGCCACAAAATCAGAAAAAACAAGGATATTTTCTTGTTTCACGGCATTTTTGGTCCATGCTTTTATATAATAACTAACCCTAAGAGGGGGTATGAAGTTCGTACAGGCACGACCGGCACCAAAAAAGGTAGAGTTGGACGCTACAGACAGGAAAATCCTAGGTGCGCTGTCACAGAATGTTAGACTGCCTGCGAGCACTATCGCGAAGAAGATAGGCCTGTCTCGCGACGCGGTGAGTTACAGGATTGCAAACCTCAAAAAGCGAGGGGTGTTGCAAGGTTCTAGGACAGTGGTGAACATCGCTCCTCTAGGGTATACTGCAACGCACGTGTTCTTGCAGCTTAACCAGCCAGTGCCTTCTGCAGAGGAGGCCCTGATTAAGAAGTTCAAAGAGTATCCTTTTGTCCGCGCCATCATCAAGTTCAACGGCAAGTACGACTTTGAGCTGGCCGTGGTGCACAAGAACTTGCAAGAGTTGGATGAGCATGTTGAGAGGATAATCACCGATGCTGGTGAGTACCTACAAAGCCACGACATTTTGTTCATCACCAAACCCTTAGCTGCAAGAATCTTTCCCAAAAACTTTCTTCCAGACAAGCACGTGCTCAAGCACAAGCCCGTCGCGGTAACCAAAGAACCAAAACTGGATGCTACTGATGCCAAGATACTTACCGCGGTTGCGAGAGAGGGTGACATGCCCCTGCACAAGCTCGGCCAGAAGGTGAAGTTATCTGCTGATGGATCCAAATACCGATTGCGACAGTTGCAAGCCTCTGGGATAATCAAAGGGTTTGTTCCTGTGATTAACTATGACGTTATCGGGTATAACGTGTATGCCATCCTGCTGTCCATAAAGCAGTTTAACGCGACGAAGGAGGCCACCCTTCGCGAGTTTTTGGAACAAAATAATGACGTTTTGTGGGGTGTGAAGACCATGGGCAAGTACAACGTGTTGTTGTACGTGTGCACCAAGGACCCTAACGATCTCGTCAAGACCACCAGCTCGCTAAGAAGCTACTTCCCCGGCGACATCGCCGAGTATGAGACCTTGATCAACTACGAAGAGTACAAGTACGCGTACTTTTTGGAGATGATCGCTCAACGAGGGCCGTCGTAGGGATGGCTATCGTATAAGAACGTATTTGTTTTGTCGTGTTTATAGCCTTCTCCGTCCAAGACAAAGACGTCGCCTGGAAGAACTTTGCCTGCAAAGCCTGTGGCGTCCACCTCTCTCCAGTCTAACCCGAGATGGTACAAAAACGTGATCTCGTTATCTGCATAAGGCAGCGTTCTTAGCATGTCAACACACGCGTGTACGGCGTGTTTAGTGTTCGGTCCGTTAGCATCTCTGAACGCAAGTTGGGTGTCCTTTGGTAGGGCCTTGACCTCTACTGAATCTCCGCTCACCCACAGGCCCGCGTCAGGAACGTGGATGCCGTAGCAGTCCATGCCTGGTGCGTGTCGTGTTTTATGGAGGTGGATAGGGGGCAGACCACCAATATTAATCTCTTCGCCAACAGATATCTCAAAGTAGTCTCCAAATTTAGCTCTAAACGCTCGGCCATCATTTCTGGATTGATTTTGCATCATGGGTTCCATGATGGCGATAAGGTCGTCCATGATCGCTCCACTCCCTGTGTGCACACGTACGGGAGGGTGCCAGTCCCCTTCTCGGTTGACTCTAGCGTAGCCAAGCTCGCACAAGCCAGAAATGTGGTCTGAATGGACATGTGTGATGAGGACGTCTTTGAAGCGGGAGAGTTGGCCGTCACTTGCTAGCTGCATTGCCGTTAATCCTGACACGTCCACGAGCAAAGGATCGCCCTCTCCCCACAAAGCGTAGCTGGCGTTGCCAAGCTTCTTGTTAACGGCCGCTCCTGAGCCCCACCAAGACATGCTCACCTTATCCATCACTCTAAAGCAAGCGCGTGGAATATAAAGTTACCCTGCCATGGGCAGGGTTTCTAATATGGGTAGCACCTCTCGTTCCATGCCTTCCCTGGCGTACCGTACAGGGATGTCGGCTTGGACGACGTTTTCCATGTAGCCCTCGCACAAGTCCTGGAGGCCGTCTACGATAACATCGCCGTAGTCTGGGTCTGGGTGGTAGACTAACAACTCGCCTACTTCAGCTTGTGCGGCAATGTCGCAAAGATCGAGCACGTTTGAATGCCCGAATC
>NYZT01000052.1 GCA_002687275.1 Candidatus Woesearchaeota archaeon | reverse complement strand
TATGGGTGTGCGGTTAGTTTTGGAACGTACCGAACACAATTCCTAGAAGGCAGACTGATAACCGCCCAAGTATCTATGAGGAGTGGCGCCAGACGGGCAAGACGGATGCTCTCGAGATTGATGAGGCAGATGCCAGAAGTGGACGAGGATGAAACGCTTGCACGACCCGCGCAAGTGGCGATGGAAGGCCTTGCTAGTGTTGAGGAAGCGGTGTTGGCAGACCGTATGGATCTTGGTAGGTTTTTTGAGTCAAAAGTGCAGCCAGTGTATGCTGCATTGGACGATTGCATAAGACTGGGCGAGATAGGGGCCATGTATTCTGCCAAAGTTGAAGCCTAACCTTTCTTCTTGTATCGTCCGCGCTGTGCTACGGTTGCAAGTCGGTCAAGAACGATGTTTGCGTCTGGGAGCGTTTGCTTGTATCCTTTTAGCACGCCTTCCATGATCTCCTCGCACTGTTCGTGATGCTTGCTCTGGAGTGCTTGGTGGAGCACGTGGAGGTCCACCGCTCGGTGCTCTTCGTGCTCAGAAAAGAAGCTAAGACCGAAATCAATGAGCACGAGTTTGTCTGTAACCATGACGTTGCTCGTGGTGAGATCGCCATGGACGACGCCTGCAGCGTGGCACAGGCCCACAAGATTGCCGAACTCTTTAGCATGGTCTGGTGCGATGACGTCTCGCAATTTTTCGCCTTTGATGTTCTCTAGTGTTATCTTGTAGTCGTCATGGGTGATTAGCTTTGGCACGGCCACGCCTGCTTTTTGGAGTGTTTGCAGGACTTTTACCTCTCGCTTGGTTCTTTGCTTCCTCAGCCGATCATCTATCTCTTTTATTCTGTATTCCTTCACAGGCCGTTCCTTGACGATGCCTTCCTTGTCTTCGTACAGGATGGCCTCTGCTCCTTGTGCTATCTGCATGGGTAGGGTACTCATATGCGGTTTATAAGCTTCATGGAAAGATTTAATAGTTATGATGGTTCATGGTTGACATGGCAGAAGGCGATTACTGGGTGTTCAATCATTACGCGGATTTCACAAGTGGGACGAGCGCTTTGGCCATCATGCAAGAGCAAGATGGTGAGCTGGTTGACGTGTGGGATCCTTGCGATCACCATGTACAGGATGAACTTAATGAGGGGGTCAGCAAACTCGCGCTAGAGTGGTTAGTACACAAGGGTGTGAAGAAGGTTCTGTCTACTGACGATGCAACGCTCTCCGCTCATTCGACAACGTTCAAAGGATATCCTTTGCATAACTGTGACACGCATGATTGGTGGCATTATGATGGCATCAAAAATGACCATTATTGGCCTTCCCTCTTTCGAGAGTATGATATAACGCTAGAAGTTGTCAACCCTCAAGACGATGCCTGAACCACGCTGCCGTTCTTGAGATCTTTGTACGTGGTGCCTAATTCTTCGACCTTGCGGAAGATGTAGTTGTCGTCTTCTACAGAGCCTACCTCACCCCATAGTTGGACGAGTAGGTCGTAGGCGCTTGCTTCCTTGTCTAGCACGTAGGTGGGCACCTTATCGATGTCGTACTTGCTTACGAGGCGTTTGCCGCGTGTGCTTCCCACATCTACATACTCGATGTTCTGGAATTTCATGCCAAAGTTTTGGGTGAGTAGGGCTTGGTGGAGGCTTACGTTGTAGCATTCCACGCAGGTCTCATCTGTTAGCAGGGTTAGTCCTACGAGGCCGTGTACTCTGCCGTCTTTGACGTAGGGTGCTGGTACTTTTCGTAGAACGAACGCTCCGGTGTCCGAGCTGCCTACTTCTGGCCAGGCTTGGGTGATGAATTCGTACACGCCTGCTTCTTCTGAGAGCACTATGCTTGGTAGTGTGTCTATCTTGTGTGCTTCTACGAGCAATTTTCCTTCGCCTTCGTCTGCTGCTAGGCTCTTTATATCGCCAAAGTTTATCTGTGCCTGGGTGAGTTGGCTGACGAGTTCTGTCATGTCTGTGCATTCTTCACAAGCTACCGTGAGTATGGTGGCGTCTACGATGCCGCGGAGTTTTCTTGTGCTTGCTTCTTTGTATGGTGGTGGGCTCTGGAACACGCTTGCTCCTTCTACTTGGTCTAGGCCGTCTATGGCTTTGCCTTCGATTATGACTGCTGGCAATCTCTCGATGCCGTATTTGGTTATGAGTTCGCCTGCCTCTTCCCAGGTGACGCTTTCTTCTTCTATGGTCATGCCTGAGCCCTCTTTTAGGGCCGTGGTTACCTGGCTGACGTCAAAGCATTCTTCACAGTCTACCGTGATGGTGGTTAGGCTGAGCACCTGGGGCTCTACCGGTATGGGCATGAGCTTTTTGGTGCTGCTAAATGATAATAGCAGGTTTATTGCTATTAGCACAAACAGTGCAACTAACAGATACTTGTGCACTTGTTTCCACTTTGTCATTAACAACCGCCTACCATTCCTGGTAAATTCTGGATGTTGCTGGGCAACTGTGCGCCTCCGCCGCCTCCACTAGCTACTGGCTGGGCTGCTGCCCCGCCGCCTTGCTGTACGTTGTTTTTCAAGCTTGCCATCTGGAAAGCTTGCACGCCTGCGATGACGACGAGTACGCCTAACACCACAGCGATTATTACGTTGTTGTTTATTTCCATGTTAACATCCTCCTACCATGCCGGGTGCGTCTGCTAAGGCTGATGCATCCCCGCCGGTTATTTTCAGTGCTGTCTCTATCATGCCTCTGGGGAACCATAGGGTTTTCCAGAGCATTACTTCCCTCATTATCTCTCCGTCATTCATGTCTGTGTGGCGTATTAGCCACATGGTTAGTCCTAACAATCCGGGGTTGTGGGCGCAGCCGCATCGCATCTCTCCATTGGCTGTGATTCCCTGTGCACCAATTCCGCAGCAAAACTCACAGGTAATTCCTGATGGTCGCGCTGCTAGGTGTAGGTATCTTTCCCAGTTTTCTGGTTCTGCTTTGATGAGTGCAAGTTCCTCATAATACACTTTTTTTGCTATCACGTCTAATGATCCTTGTGCGTCATCGAACGTCACGCCCATTTCTTGACCATAGGACGGCACTCCTGTTGGCACCATCATGTTGATGGCGTCTTGTGCGTTTTTTACCTTGTCTAATGGGAACACGGCAGCAATGGACTGTGCCGTGCTTTTGAGATTTTCTACATTAACGTTCTCTAGGTCGCCACCGGAGAGGCTTATCTTTTGCCCGGGGGCTAGTGAGTGTGATGGTGCTGGTGCAAACTGGCTGAGTTGTGCTAGTTGGTATTGGTTGAACAGTAGTAGTACTGCTGCGACGGTCAGGCACACGTACAGCATGGTGCGATCGTCTTTTGGATGGCTAGGTTTGTGCCTGTGGTGCGTGCCATGCGCACTGCTGTGGTGTTTATGTTTACCCTCGTCCATGGTTTTGATGTGTGAGGGTGGTTCTATATAAACTTTGTGGTTGCTTTACACCGGTTGTAAATCAATACTCGTCGATTAAACCAAATGTTTTTATAGGCGCTCAGAGCTTTCTTACCCATGCGTTGGTTTGTTCTACTATTTTTGCTGCTTGTTCCGATAGTTATCGCCCAAAGTGATGTTTTGGAGGGGTTAGACCTGCCACCAAATCTCCAAAGGCTCGTTGATGCAGAGGAGGCCTCTGCGCTTAGCCTAACAATGTTTATCGCGTTGGTTGCGGGGGTGCTCACCTTTGTCTCTCCCTGCGCCTTTGCCATCCTGCCGGTGTGGCTTTCCTTGGTCCTATCCGAACCCCGGGAGGCAGGAAGGCGGGTTGCTGCCTTTGTCGTAGGCATGATCGTTGTCTATGCGTTGTTAGGATTGCTAGCCGCCTCGGTGGGTACGTTCTTCAACGCGTTCAAGATCAACATGTCGCGGCCTGCAGGTCTTGTTCTCATCATTTTTGCATGTTTACTTTTGCTAGGTAAGGGTTTCAAGGGAATTCCTGTCCGGCTCGTTCCCAAGAACATCTGGGGCTTCATGCTCTTGGGTGGGGCGTTTGCGCTTGGCTGGAGTCCTTGTGTTGGGCCGGTGTTTGGTGGCATCATCGTTCTCGCAAGCATGTCTGGTAAGCTGCTCAACGGAGCGCTTCTCCTTTTCTTGTATGGTGTGGGGGTTGCCATTCCTATGGTGTTGCTGGCGAGTGGCGCTTCCAAACTGTCCTGGCTGGATAGACTTGCAAAGACAGAATGGAAGGGCAAGCCTGTTTTCAACATCATCGGAGGATTGCTGTTGTTGTGGGTAGGCCTCATCATGGCGCTTGCCAAAGGGACGTCTCCGTTCGAAACTTTTTTTGTCAAGCATGACTGGACGGTGCAGTGGCTGTATGACGCCCAGGACTGGTTGATGGCCCTGCCTGGCGTGCGTTCTTGGATTGCAGCGGTTATAGCCGTTCTTGTCTTGGTCTTGTTTGGAAGGTATTTGTTCAAGACGCTCAGATGAGTAGGTTTTTATATGCTTAGCGTTTGTTATTGTTCATGGCGGTATCAGAAGCGTTTGCTCGGAAGGCTTATGAGGTTTTTTGCAGGAATTGGGTTCCTGACAAAGACAAAGTTAGCAGACACGAGGTCACCTCCCTTACCGCGATGGCTGAGGCAGGTGCTAAGTTTATGCTCTGGCCACAAGAGAGAACCGATGATTCGTGCTTGCACGTGGTTTGTAATCAAGAGCCATCTCCGGATGATGAACCGCCTAACGTGTACGAACATGTTCGTGTTTTTGTTAGCGTTGGGTCTGGCGTACCGCGTCCTGCTACAGGAATGTGGTATTCTTCAACAGTGACGCCCTAATGCTACCCGAAAATTATTCTTATCTCGTCCTATGCGTATGCCTCGGCTTGCTCGTTAGAAACTTCGTAAACAACCTCGTGGCTGTCAATGGTGCCCCCAAAGGTCTTTTTTAGCGCTTCCAACGCTCCAGATTCGCGTTCCTTAAACTTCGGCGCGTTGTTAAACTCGTCCAAAGGTCCTAGACCAAATAAGTACGCATCATTATGTTGTGGGAGAGTTGGGAATATGGATACCTGAAAACCAAACTCCGCTACCACATTATTGATCTTGTCGGCGATTTCGAAACTGTTGAAGGACATGGTCTACAGGTATTTTAGCACGTATTTAAGGTTATCGCTATTCAAACACAATCGCTATCTCGTCCCCATCTATCCACACATACTCATCGTACTCTGTGTTTGCTTCGCCGTTCACGGTCATGCGTAGCTTGCCAGCTCCGCTGCCGATGCAGGCGTCGCCATTGCAGTAACTGCTGAAGCAGGTGCTGTTGAAGCGAATGCCTGTCTGTTGGAAGACGTCCCCTAGCTTGTGCTGGTCTGGCGTGAGTAGTGCTGTTTGGTCCACGTTCATCTTGGTCATGGCGTGCAGGTGCAACCGGTTGGTGTCGTTGTGGGTGTGCTGTGCGTTGAGATCTCCAACCTCTTCTGGGAGGAACACTTCGTTGCCGCAGACGCTTATGTTTAGTTCAGCGTGCCAGTGTATGGGGAGCAGGCACCCTTCGCTGTCGCACGCTATCGGTGCGGGCTGGTAGAGGTAGATGCCTGCCGCAATAACGATGAGCACGCCGCCGAGGAGGTAGCCGTACCATAGTTTTCTTCGGTACCTCCAGCGTCCTATGACGAACAACAGACCAAGCACGCCTAGTATGGCGTCCCATGGCAATCGTGAGGCAGTAATGTTGTACGTGGGTTTGAGTATTTTCCCATCAATTCGTGCGATGAACTGGATTTGGTAGTCTCCCGGTAGGGGCCTCCACGTGGCCCAATACGTTTTGTTGAGCTCTTCGGTGTCGGTATAGTAGATGTCAACGCCCTTGTCATCCATTATCTGCGCTTGGACGTTAAGATCTTCATACTCGGTCACGAGCCCAAAGCGGTTGCCGTCCTTGACAAGCTCAAACTCATAACCCTCAACAGAGAGATGTTCGCCATCAGCATGTGCTAACACTAGGGGCAGTATTAGCAGGCAAATTCCGATGCACTTTGTGTATCTATACATACTTCACCTATGACTGTTGCTGTGTAGGGTGAGTGAACAGTTGCCACTAATATATCTTTGCTTGTCACGTCTGAATCGTACGTGACCACGGCCTTGTTGCCCACTCTGTCAACGTTTTGCACCCCACTAATGGATTTTAGGTCAAACATGATGGCTGGCCCGCAACTGCCGCAGTACAGCCCGTCAATCTCTAGTGTTACCTGTTTTATCCCTTTGCCTTCTGGCACCACGTCTATGTTTGCCATCTCTGGCATGCCGTGGCTCTCGGCCATCTCCACGAGATTTCCTAGTGGCTTTTGTTCTACCTCCAGATTGCCATACACGGCATCTGCTATAGGTTCTACCACAAAAAAGTTCAATCCGTAGGCTGCGACGAGCATGATGGCAAACGCAAACACTATCTGCTGCCAGTGCTGGCCTATGGTGCGCATGTTGCACACGCCGGCTTTCTTCTTGATGGCGTATAATGAGACGAGAAGCACGAGGATGACGCCTGCGACAACGGCAGGGGTGTGGAACTCGTGCATGAACGCCATGGCGGTGGCAGCACCAACGCCCAGTATGA
Source organism: Candidatus Woesearchaeota archaeon (assembly GCA_002687275.1). GTDB lineage: Archaea > Nanobdellota > Nanobdellia > Woesearchaeales > ARS49. Next base: position 21,133 of record NYZT01000052.1, on the reverse strand, counting down.
TCAAGACTACGGGGGCGACGCAGCAAATGATGGCGGTTATCCCCCCTAGTATGCCTGCTTCTAGATAGTGCTTTTTTCCTTTCTTATGCTTGTGCTTCATGAAAAGATCTTCCAGCCAGCGAGTGCCAGACCAACTCCGACGACGGCCATCACCCAGCCAAAGGTTTGGTGCTTGCCGTGTGAGGCGTGGTCTTGCATGCCGTGCCCGTCTCCTTCCTCGTGACTGTCGCTCATCTGCATGTGTGCCTCATGAGGGAGCAGGGCGTACACCACTCCTAAAATTGCGATGATGATGCCCACAACGATTAATGCTTTCATTATCTCCTCCTATATGTTACACGCGGTGTAATGCTTTGGTATATAAATTTATGGTTTAATCCGAGGATTCTTTCATATGCTAGCATTTCTGGGCCGTGACTTTCTCCTGAGGGTTTCTTCTTTTCTTTTTTATCTGGCTGCACAGGGGCGGGTGGCTCTGCCTTTTTCTTTGGAACCGGGGTTGTACAACCTGCTAACATTGCGGCTAGCGTGGCTGTTAAGAGCAGTCTCATGGACTCTAAATATCTTGGTGGTTTAAAAAATCTGCGACTCCAGGCTACAAATCTTTATATGCTTAGACGTTCTCTTCATGAGATGCCAGAGCCCGAGTGGTCAAACCTGCAGAGTCCAGGATTCAAGCAAGTTGTTTATGGGAAAGTACCTCCCATTTGTACAGATTACGTCCGAGCTTTAGGTTACGCCGAGGGAATCGACTCTTGCCTTCCCAGCGTCACAGAGGCAGTAGTCAAAGGGATTGAGGACGGCTCATTTCCTCAGGAGATGCTTTTCACCAGAACCGCTATCATCACACACTGGCCAGCTCAGCACGAGATAAATTCCGAGGTGAAGGGTGCCATCCATCGAAGCATTGATGAGCATCCAGACCACCAAACAAACGTTCTCGCAACAAATGCCATGCAGGGATACCAGGCAGGTAACTGGTGGTTTGTTGGGACGGAGGATGTACGAGGCGTGGAGGATGCCATTCGCAGATCATACGAGGGAGACTATCCTCGTGCTTGGGAGTTCGCGCAAGACGACGATACGGTGCTCCACACAAACACCAACCAAGGACCTTACGCATTCAAGAACAGCTGGACGATGAAGCATTTGTTCGGTCACAGAACCGAAGCAATCAGTGATGGGCTCGCCCAGATGGACGCACGCATCGTACACGTTCGAAGCATGGATCGGCGCTATATGGTAGGGCAAATGCCACCAGAATCCAACAAGAACATGCATATTGGAATGGTAACAGTGGCATATGCCGATGGTGCTTTGCGTATCGATCTCGACACACCCTTGCATGCAGCTGGAGTCCCCAGTTTTGTTCGCAACCCCGGTGAATACAGGACGCACCGGTCTCTTGGGAAAGCCCAAGATCTTGCACTCCAGTGAGCCCTTAGGTACTCGAAACTAATAAATACTCCAAACCGCGATTAAGTCTTCTATGGATAGGGCGATTCGTATTAAGGGGATGCACTGTGCTAGTTGTGCAGGAAAGATAGAGAAGGCCCTGACCGCCCATCGTGGCGTGCGAGCTGCCCAGGTCAACTTTGCAACCTCAACCGCAACGGTTGATGCTGACAACTTGCTGCCCTTGGAGGACCTACACAAGATAATCATCGGCCTTGGCTATGGTGTTGGAGGCCACGACCATAAAGACAACGCCCTGTACCGCCAAGTGTTTGTCTCTGTGATTTTTGCCATGCCTTTGCTCGTCGTTGCCATGGGGCCGCACCTTGGCCTCCCGCTTCCGTACGTGGTCGGCCAGAACCTGGCCCTCGTGCAGTTACTGCTCACCATACCCATAATGCTTGCTGGCAGACAGTTCTACCAGAACGGGTTCAAACTCAAAAAAGGCGCCACCATGGATACCTTGGTGGCGCTAGGAACCGGGGCGGCGTTTGTGTATAGCCTGGTGGCGAGCGTTGGCATCTGGATGGGGCTACCCTCATGGGGCTATGGCGACTTGTATTACGAAACCGCAGGCGTGCTGATCATGTTTATCCTGCTCGGAAGATATCTTGAGTCGGGTGCTAGAAGAAAAACTGGCGGTGCGATAGAGAAGCTCATGAATCTCTCCCCGCCTGTGGCCATCGTGCTCAGGAACAACAAAGAAGTAGAGGTCCCGCTATCCGAGGTCGCGCAAGGAGACACGCTTCGCGTCAAGCCAGGACAAAAAGTTCCTGTGGATGGCGTCATTCTCGACGGAGAAAGCAGCGTTGACGAGAGCATGGTTACGGGCGAGAGCATGCCTCGGGACAAGACAAAAGGAGATAGCGTCATAGGAGCAACCTTGAACAAGCAAGGAGCCTTCACGATGAAAGCAACAGCTGTTGGCAAGCACACGATGTTGAACCACATCATAGAGTTGGTGGAGCAGGCACAGAACAGCAAGGCGCCAATCCAAAACCACGCAGACCGTGTTGCCAGTGTATTCGTTCCCGCAATAGTCGTCATGGCCCTCACCGCAGCAATAATCTGGTACGGGTTTGGCCAGCCGTTCTCGTTTGCGCTCACCATACTCATCAGCGTGTTAATCATTGCCTGCCCTTGCGCAATAGGGCTTGCGGTTCCGACAGCGATTGTGGTAGCCACAGGTAAAGGCGCGGAAAAGGGCATCCTTGTGAAGAGCGCTGCAGCCTTCCAAAACATGTACCAGGTTCGTACGGTGGTGTTTGACAAGACAGGCACGCTGACCACGGGAAAACCTGAGGTTACAGATATCCTTCCAGGAGCGGTAAAACAAGCAGAAGTGCTGCGTATCGCTGCCAGCTTAGAAAGCCAGAGCGAGCACCCGCTTGCAAAGGCAGTCATGGAAAAGGCAAGGCGCTCCAAAGTCCAAACAGCAGTACCTAAATCGTTCAAAGCGGTAACTGGGAAGGGCGTACAGGCATCCATGCAAGGGAAACAGTACGTTCTAGGAAGCGTGCGCATGCTCAAAGCAAGAGACATACCTTATGCTGAATACAAGGAAAAGATAGCTGCCCTGGAGGATAAGGGAAAGACCGTGATGGTGTTGGCCAGCGACAAGGTCCTGGGCATAGTTGCTGTTGCAGACACCGTACGCTTTAGAGCGGCCGAGGTAATCGATGGGCTCAAGGAAGAGGGCAAAAAGGTCGTCATGATTACCGGAGACAACGAGCGTACGGGTAGGGCTATTGGCTCGCAGCTGAAAATTGATCACGTTGTCACCGAGGTCATGCCACAAGACAAGGCAAAGGCCATTCAAGAACTACAAAAAGAGGGAAAGGTGGCCATGGTGGGCGATGGCATCAACGACGCGCCAGCACTCACCCAGGCAGATGTGGGCATAGCAGTAGGCAGTGGCACCGACATCGCTCGAGAGTCAGGCGACATCGTGCTCGTTCGTGATGACCTGCGAGACGTCGTTCGTGCCATGAGATTAAGCACGAAAACCATGCACAAGATAGGCGAAAATCTGTTGTGGGCGATGGGCTACAACGTGCTTGCCATCCCTGTTGCAGCGGGCGTGCTGTATCCCTTCACTGGATGGCTTCTCAACCCTATGATTGCTGGAGCTGCAATGGCGCTAAGCAGCATTTCTGTCGTCACAAGTAGTCTGTTGTTAAAACGGGTAAAAATTTAATATAGGCACAGATTCCCTCAAACATTCACTAATTAGTAGTAAATAACGAAAGATTTAAATACTCAAAAAACGTTATTTAAAGGTGTTAAATCGTAGAAACCTTTGTAAAACAGGATTTTGGGGTATTTTAGGTGCAGGCGTTTTGGGACCCTTTGGAGCCAAACTAGCTGGACAACGAGCTGCTAAAGATTTCAAAATACATAAACTTAGAGAAACACAACAGTATTCTATAGCCCAAATTTTTAGCGAACAAAACACACCCGCAACAGCCGTTATGGGTGTGCCCGTAAAAGTAAACTATCAAGGGTTTCCTACGCTGACAAAACATAGAGGATTCACACTAAAAAATCTTAATCAAAAAGGAACTGCTCAAGAAGCAATAGTGTTTGCCGAAGATCATATTACTTCTCCCAAAGGTGTACGCCCGCTCATCAACAGACTTGCCTCTCACTATGGTTTTGATTCTGTGGCAGTTGAGGGATATATTGGTGGTCCTTCTCCGGCGTTAGTAGAAACGACAGATGAGGTTGTTAGGACACACTTGGGAAGAACCTTTGTAGAATTCCCTGGAGGCCACCAACCTCTCAAGGATGCGGATGGTTCTTTTGTGCAAAGGGAGAATGGTTCGGTCATCTTTGGAGAAAATCTTGTTCAAAGAATCAATCCTGCGGAGTATGAGGATTTGTATGCTCAAAAAATCCTGCCGACTTTTGGAATTGAAGAAAAGGGCTCCTACCTCCGGGCTAGAGCGGTAGATCTGTACGTCTTGGCCCTTCACAACATCCTACAACTTACAAAGCGAAAAGGAGGTATCCATAGATTCTATAAGTTTCCCAAAATCACTATGGACGCTCTTGAGGAAGTTCTTAATCGGACAAGAGAGAGGAATAAAGATGTGGACCTTCCACATTTCTGTCCCTATGATTTTGCCACCGCACACGATATTAATGCAGAACATGACACTTCTAAAGGCTTTCATTACTGGCATGACCAACATCATGAACAGTTTGGAACGCAATGCCCGATTAAGGCAACTTTCAGCAACCAATCCGAGTTAAGAGAGCATAGAGCAACATTGCTACAACAGTATGACGATCTTCTAGCGCTCGATAACGAATGCACGGGCAACAAGAGAAATGACGCGTGGAAAGAAACCATTCCTGCGATTATGAGAGAAAATGGTTTTATGAAAACTGCGATAATTGTTGGAGGAAACCACGCCTTTGTGGGCATGAATCCGCGAGTGGATGAAAGTAAATTGTTACAAAACGCGCTTCCCTTTTCCACATTTGCTGTGAATGCCGCGTGAATAGTGTTAGCCCATGTGTTTGCCGTGGCCGTGTTGTAGGATCTGGTAGAAAACATCAAAAATCTCTTCTTCGGTTTTGAAGGCGAAGAATTTTCCGCCAACCTCGTCGCACGCTCTAGTTATCTTTGCCTGATGGCTTTCCATGTTATCCTTGTACCGTTTTCTTAGCCAAGGGCTGATGTAGGTTCTTAAGAATCCCTTGCTCTCAAGATCTTGTAATTTGTAGTCTCCCTCGATGTTCAGGTCCTTCTCAACTGGGTCTAGCACCTGTACCAATCGCAGGTCGTGCTTTCTGAAGCGGTGGATGACGCGTTGGATCTCTTCTGGAGGGTATAGGAAGTCAGAGATGATGACGACAAAGCTCTTGGTGTTAATGAATGGTCTGTATTTGATAAGGCTCTCCTCGAATTTGCTGTCTCCTGCAGCTTCTTTCTTGTTCAAATCATCCAAAAGCATCATGAGTTGGCGTTTTCCTCTTCTTGCAGGAAACACTTGTAGCTTGTCAGAGAACGTTGAGAGAACGAAGCGTTCGTTGTTCTTCAGCGCCATGTAGCAAAATCCAATGGCCACCATGCTCGCGAACTCGCTCTTCTTGAGCTTTTTGCTTTTGTAGTTCATGCTGCCAGAATGGTCCAGGATGACGTGGACGGTGAGGTTTCGTTCTTCCTCAAACCTTTTGGAAAATAATTTGTCTGTTCTTGCAAAGACCTTCCAGTCTACCGCTCTAAAGTCATCACCAGGGCTGTATATGACGTAGTCTTTGAAGATAAGGCCCTCTCCTTGCTCTTGGGTTATTCTATCGCCAACGTATTCACTAGTGACTTGCTTGTTAATGATGATGGCTAGCCGGTCTAGGTGGCGCAAAAAGTCTGTGGTAATCATCGCAAAAGCTTTTTTATCACGTCATCTGCGTTCATGCTTTGTCGTTCTGCTTCAAACGTGAGAATGATACGATGTCTGAGCACGGGCAGGGCTACGGCGTTAAGGTCTTCCTTGACCACGTATTTTCTTCCTGCGATCATGGCGCGTGCCTTTGCTGCTAGGACTAAGCCTATGCTTGCTCTTGGCGAGGCGCCAAACTCGATGAGTTCTTTTGATTTTCTAGTGTTGTCAACCAGCGTTACGGCATACTTTTTCATGTCTGTGGCTACGGGGATCTGCCTGCATAGCGCTTGTGCCTCTGTAAGATCTTTCTTTGTTAGTACTGGTTTTAGCACGGGAGGCTTGACATCCTCTGCATACTTGTTAACGATCTCTATCTCTTCATCAAACTTAGGATAGCCCACGAGTACTTTGAGTAAGAACCTGTCTGCTTGTGCCTCGGGTAAGGGGTAGGTGTTTTTGTTGATGCCACAAGCCCCAAATCCTGCCACGTAGTTGTGCACGTCTGGCACGGTGAGCCCAAAAGCCATTGGCTCTTGCTCGGTGTAGTGAAGACTCTTCACAAGGTCATAGAAGATGTCAGGACTGAGTAAGCTCTCGCAATACTGTAGTAGCTGCTCAGCTTCTTTGAGCACTGACTCATGTCGCGTGAGAAGGTACTGGCAAACTTGTTGGCTCGACTGGTTTCCTGCGTATACTTCTGCCACATGGTGTTTTGGTAGTCCAAGCTGATCTGCCACGCTTGTCATTGGTGTACCTATTCCTGCAGCAAATCTTCGCACGTCAGCCTTGACATGGCCTTTGAATGTGGAGGATGCTCTTTGTTTGACTTCCTTGCGAATATCTTCAACAAACTGCTGTAGACTTTCGCGTGCCATTAGGGTCTCCCCTTCTTTGATGCCTTTGTAGCTTCCATACCATGGCCTGCTTGTAATATGCTGTCTTTTCTTGAGCGTGTGGAAACTGTTCAAACCCAGGCACTCAACTAGCCTGAGAATTCGTGCTCTGTCAACAGGCACGACCCTGTGGATGGTTTTACCTATAATGGGCAGTGTTTGTGGTGTAATCCATCCCACTTCTTTAATGTACTTACGGCAATCGTCTCCCTGTATTCTCAGACGCCAGATTCGCCCATCGTGTCGCATCCAGCTTAGGATTCCCAATCTTAGTAGCATGTATGAGATCGTGTTAACATCCTTGGGTTTTTTCTGTGTGAACGTAATCCTATTGTCGCGATAGTTGGATTCTAGGGCTATGAACGTTTTTAGGAACTCTTTGAGCATGTGCTCTGGCCAGCGCAAGAAAGTGTCGGGTATTTCTTTGTCTGTGCCTAGTTTAATGTCAAACCTTTGCTGTAGGTATTGAACGAGCTCTTTTGAGTATACGCGAGCGCTTCTACAGCCTGTTTTGTCAGTTCTTACCCCTGGATTGAAACCAAACCTTTTTGAAATCTCTACCCACCTATCCAGAGCTGCAGGATAGTTTTTTTGGGTGACATACGCTCCTTTGTCATTGATGTTTCCATCTGATAAAACAAATGCGATCCAGAACGCAAAATCAGTATCAAAGGGAAGCCGAACGTCCAGACCTTTTGGGTGTGGCGGAGCCTTAACAGGATCCACATGCAGATTTGCCGGACTCACTAAATAGTCTTGCTTTGTTAATTCTTCTGCCTTTTTCCAGACCATGTGTCCGCTTTCATTAACTAGGAAAGGATGGTTCTTTGTGGTCGTAATACTTCTTCCTGTTCGCGTAGTCACGGTAACATGCTCGTCTTGGTAGGGAAGGGTGTAGAGATAGCAAGGGGTTTTGACCAGTTTTCCTTCTTTATTGAGACACAACGTCCAGCCATCAATGTCGTACAGGCGTACGCCTCTCTCGTCTTCTATTAGAGGGGGTGTGTTCGTGTTGCTGATGAGCTCTTTGCCTGTTTTGAGCTCGCCGTTAATGAATACACACTCACTTAAGGCTAGACTGCCTTCCTGCTCTATGGGGTTCTGGGTTGCTAGCACAAAGAACGGGCGTTCTAGTGGGTACGTCACTCCCCCTACTGTTACCTGTCTTTCTTGCATTGCTTCCAGCATTGCTGACTGTGTTTTTGGCGTGGCTCGGTTGATCTCGTCTGCTAGGACGACGTTTGCAAAGATGGGTCCTGGTTGGAACTTGAAATTGCGCTTGCCACCAGTTTCCTCGATGATGTACGTACCCGTGATGTCTGAGGGCATGAGGTCTGGTGTGTTTTGGATTCTGGCGAATTTCAGGTCTACGAGTTGTGCCACCGTTCTGATCATTAATGTTTTTGCCAGCCCTGGAAAACCCTCTAGGAGTGCGTGGCTGTCAGTTATAAGACTAATCATGATCTGGGCTATGGTCTCTTCCTGGCCCATGACTTCCTTCTGGATTTCTTTGAACAGGTTGCCAAAGATCTTCTTCCCATCCTCTACGCGCATACACTCGCCGTAGTCTTGGTATTAATAAATGTTTTCTTTACGAAAACAACTGTTCTACTAACACGGTGGCGTAGCAGCCTTTGGGGAGGGAGAAGCTGACCGTGACTTTTTGCTTGCCCTCGAATGCGTCATCTGGCTGGGCAGGGCTCACCTGGAGATCTTTAATTGTGACGCGGGCCTCGCGCACGTCCCCTTCGCTTCTTAGTTCGGGCATGCGCTCGCAGCCAAAGTCCGTCAGAAGTATGCCTTCCTTGTCTAGTAGTTTTTGGACGTTCTGGGAGAACTCGTCCCTTCCCAACACTGTTTTGCTTCCGGGAACAGGTAATAATCCTTGTGCGTTGGGTGTTTGTAGGAGTGCTTGGTTGAAAATCCAGCTTTGGTAGGCGTGGACGTACAATCTTCGCAAGTGTTTTGGAAGGTTTCGCATGGCTCCTGCAAAATCGGTGGGGTGGTGTTCTAACCATTTTAGCACGTCTGCTTCGATGTGCATGCCTCGGGGTATTTGCGGGATGAGCTCTGCCCACTTACCCCAATGCGCCTTGATGCGTTGCCTGAACTCTTTCTTATCTAAGAACTCGTTGTCTGCGATGAAGCATAGTATCTCTTCGCATGCTTTTTCTAGCTCGCCAAGAATGATTGCTTTTCCGATAAGATGGGTGTTGCCGCGACCAAAGCGCTGCTTGCCAAACAGGTTGAGAAATCCTTCTTTGATGTCCTCTACCTTTGTTGCGTTGGGGGCGTTGTCAACATCCCTAACCACTATGGTGAACTTGTTCCCTTGTAGGGTGCCAAGGCTTAAGGGTTCTTCGCCAGTGCCGATGACGTCGATGGTGAGGTCTTTGATCTTCAACCCTTCTAGTCTTTCTTTGGGTATTTTGAACGCGCTCACGGCTTGTTTGCTTATGGCGTGTTTGTCTTTTGTGCCTGCAAACTTGAGCCTGCGATAGTTAATGCGCATGGCTCTTGCTATCGCTCGTAGTGCCCCTTCTGTGGTCCAGCCTTTCTTTGTCAGCCAAAAATAGGTTAGTTCTCCTTCACCAAGCTTGGGTTGGATGAGTTCTTCGACCCTGAAGTCCTCTGGGAGGTGTTTGAGTTTCATGCTTCCCATTCAGGCTCGCTATCATCATGGACGTAAGAGCCTATGATTTCTAGCGTGGCTAATCCTACAGGTACTGGGCCGCTCACCATGCCGCCTCTTTTGAGGGTTTGCATGCCTGTTATGCAGCTTCTAACCGTCGTGTCTGCAGCAACATACCAACCAAGATAGGTGGGTATGTTAGAAACGGTGGGATCAAAGTCAGCTCCGAAAAGCATGGCAATCCCGTTTGCGACGGCGGCAACGCCCCATACTGCGCAAACAGCTTGGTTGCCCTGGCTCATTCGTGCAGCCAATCGATAGGAACCTCCGGTCATCCAACCCAGCGCGCGGCTAGGGAGCCATCCTGAGACCGTGCCGGCTAGAAAATGGGCTATCTCTTCTCCTTTTCCCACACATGATGGCATGAGTACAGAAAATCTAGAGTGGCTTATAAATCCTACCAGGCGCCTACTACTTTTAGCAGTATGACGTAGGCTAGCGCGCCGAGCACGAAGTAAAAGGGCTTGCCTGCCCTGCCTGTGGGTAGTGAGTGTCGAGTGACTGTGTAGCAGAGCGCGCCTATGATCACGCCTAAGAGTGCGGTTCCTATCAGAGGGTTGATGGGATTGCGTTGGGCGAACAGCACTCCTGCCAGCGTTGCTAAGGCCACCACGAAACGTATGCTTTTGTATTTTGGTGAGTGTACGTGAAGGGTGCTTAGCGAGGTGTATAAGAAAATGGGGAGGAAGAAGAGTACGCCTTCTGTCGGGTCTTGGGTGATGAGTGATACGAGCACGATGCCGATGAAAAAGTGGTAGATTGCGGTAACCACGCTGCCTTCGATTGCGAGCTCCTTGCGGAGCTTGCTTTTGCTGTAGTGTTGGTACAAGAATTTTTCAACGATGTGCAAAAGACCAAAGCCGAGCAGGACGGTTAAGAACAGGTAGTTGTGTTCTCGTGGAAGCCCATTTGCAAATCTTGGGAACAAGTCCATGAAAAGGTAGGTGATGGCTACGCCTGCTGATGCAGAGATGAGTTCGGCGTGGAAGTGCTTGACTGACTTGATCAGTCTTGGGCTAAAATAGTCCACTATGCCAATAAGGGCGGCCATGCACTCTGCCAGCCACATCACGACCACACGCCCCTTGCTGAGTCTTTCATAGTCTTGGTCGAGAGGGTGGCGTATTTAAGCGTTTTGAACTTATTTGCGTAGAATCCTTCGTGTTTCTTTCTTGTAGGCTTCTACGTTTTCTTGGTCAAAGGGATTCACGTTCAGCAACGCTCCAAGATACATCATCTCGATCATCTTGAATTGTAGCAGCGCGCCTATGCTGTACTCGTCTTTTGCTGGCAGTTTTATCTCGCAGAACGGTCGTTGTTGGTTGGCATAGGCTGTTTTCACGCCCTTGAGTATCGCGCCCATGAGCGTGCCCATGTTTTTGCCCTGGATGTCCTTTACGAGAGGGTCATATTGTTTCCAGTGTGGCAGTTTTATGCTGTTCTTTGTGGGTACGGTGACAAACGTGGTGAACTTGTCGTGGGGACCACCTAGGTACAGCTGGACCATGCTGTGCAGGTCTGTGCTTCCCACCGCAACCGTGGGGGTGATGCCGGTTAGCTTTTTTTTGCCTGACCTTTTGTGGTCTTTGCCTATGCTTTCTCCCATGAGCTGGCGGTACCATTTGCCTACCATTTCTAGATCGTTGCTGAACACGAACAGGTTGGACACGTTGATTCCTTTGGTGTAGTGTGTATATTGTATGATGGCGCTCTGTGCTGCAATGTTTTGCCGGAGATTGGTGCTGGAGCATTGCCGGCGCATGTCGGTGGCTCCTTTTCTGAGTTTAGCAATGTCCAGTCCGAGCATGGCTAGTGGGAAGATGCCACACGCACTAAATGCTGAGTACCTTCCACCAACGAGTTTGGGTATTGCTAGTGCATGATATCCTTCGTCCATGGCAAGATTCCAAAGGTGGGAGCCGTGGTCAGTTGTTGCCACCACCCATTTTTTGTAGTCCTTTCTGTATTGTTGTAAGGTTTGGAGTAGTACCTCGAAATTTGCTATGGTTTCGGTCGTGCTTCCTGACTTGGAGACGACGCTCAACAACACGTTGTTGCCCTTTTTGAGGTGGGCTTCCATGTTGTCTTGGATGCTGCTAACGCTGTCTGCATCTACGGTGTCGCAATACAAAATTTTGGGTGTGGCGTCAGTGGTGTTGTAGAACTTGCCGAGTATGGCTTCCTGAGCCGCCCAGGTGCCAAGATTGCTCCCTCCGATACCTACGACGATGAGTAGGTGGACGGGCCCGATGGTTTTGGCAATTCTGTTGACGGCTTCGACTGTTGTTGCATCGTCAGGCATGACGAGGGAGGCGTGTTCGTCTTTTAGGTTGCGATGGTCGCGTACGGCTTGGACTTGCTTTTGGAGTTTCCTCCAGCCAGCCTCCATTTGTGCTTGGCTGACCAGGCTGCATCTCGTGTCAAAAGCTAGCTTATCCATAGAGCTCTGGCCATGCTTCATGTTTATAATAATTGTGGCTGGGCGGTCTATCGACCGCCGCAACCGCCACAAGTGTTGTCTTCGTCCATGCGCCGTCTAGGGTCAGGAAGAATAACTAACTATGGTTGCAACTTCAACTTTTGATTGCACTCACAAGGAAGAGTGTGTCGCTATGCAGGGCTTCTCTGTTATCAACACGGAAGCACCGTTTGAGGTGGTCCATGGTGGGGTTGTTCAGTCTTGCATGAAAGACTAAGCGTATGAGCGGCGCGAATACCTGTTGGATGGCCCTGCGTAGTGGGTTTTGCGAGTATTGGTAGTGAAGGATCAGAAGCCTGCCGTTCTTTTTGAGCACGCGCTTGAACTCTGCGATTGCCTTGCGTTCTTGTTCTGCGCTCAGCACGCACAGCACGAACGTGGCCACCACGGTGTCAAAGTAGTTGTCTGGAAAGCCTAGGTTGGTGACGTCTTGGTTGCTGAAGTGTATCTTTTTCTTGTGCTTCTTGGCTCTTTGTTTTGCACGTTTGAGCATGCTTCCGCTGTTGTCGATGGCGTACACGTCTCCTTGGTAATGCGGTATGTTTCTTCCTGTACCAACACCTGCATCGAGTACTTTTCCTTTTGCTTGCGCCCATACTTTTGGTCGGATGTGTCTATATCTTGTGCTTTCCCAGTACCAGTCTATGAGATCGTAGACTTTGGCAACAACACCGTACACTTCTGTGGGAAGATCTTCGACGGTGTCGATGTCTCTCCTTGCAGCGAGTAGCTTGTAGCTGAGATTTTTCTTTTTTGCGAGCGAGAGTGTTTGTTCTAGCACCCTATCATGGCTCCACTGCTCAAGACCAAAAATATTGTGTATCTTGCCCATGCCGACGAGATAGTAGCCTCCGTCTTTGGCGGGTCCGAGCACGATATCTGCATTATCGAGTTGTTTGAAGGCATGGGTGATGACCTCGGGTCCTAGTCCGGGGAGGTCTGAGCCTATGAGAATCGCTTTTTTGTATTTTTTTAGTTCATGTGCTAGTGCGTCTTGCATGCTCTTACCAAGATCCTTTCCCGTCTGGCCTCTTGTTCTTACGTCGTACTGTTTGAAGTAGGAGGTTCCGCCGAGTGTGTACACGACGAGGTCGTAGGATTGATGTTGATTGTGGGTGATGAGGTCGTGTAACCATTCTTGGTAGTGCGCCTTAGCCTTTTCCTTGCCGATGCTTTTGGCCAGTCGAGTCTTCACAGGCACGGTGTCAGGATTCTTAGCAAAGATAATGAGGCAATTCATCGTATCAGGGTGTACAACCATTTTGCCACGGTAAGCATGCCTAGTATGTAGGCAACGTGTATGCCTCCCATGATGGCGTGTGTTTTCACAGGTCCGTGTTCTTCAAATCTTCTTGGGCTGGTGAGTATGCTTGTTTGCTGGATGGTTGGGGGGCCGTGCTTTTTTAGCTTGCTCACGAGTGCTAGGTCCTCAAAGCTGGCCTTTTCGTCATATCCACCTACGGTGTTAAAGAGCTTCCGGCCCACAAAGATTCCTTGGTCGCCGTAGGGCAGCCATCTTGCGCGCTGGTTACTCCAGAACTCAATGAATCGGTAGTACCCTCTCTTGCTGTTAAACCTGACCTTGAAGCATCCCCAACCTCGAAGTTCGGGGATGGTTGATATTTGTGAATCTGCGTGGAGAAAGAGGAGCATGTCTCCTTTGGCTTTTTTTGCTCCTAGATTCATCTGTCTTGCTCTTCCCTTACTGCCTTTGTACGCTCTGACGTGTTTGGGAAGACGGGTGAAGTACTCGGTGTTTCCGCTCTCCACCACGATGAGGTCTTCTTTTGGTAGTTGCTTTACTAGTGATAGCACGCTGTCGCCGTCGTTGTAGGAGGGTATGATGATGCTGATCAATACAGCCACCTCAGTATTTTTTTGGCTCTGCCGGTGAGTTTTTCTGAGAGATACTCGCTGATCAGTCTCTTGTTGATCCTGCTCGCGGTGGGGTAGGGATAGACTTTGTTGAAAAGTGTCTTCACTTTCATGTTTGCGGTCATGGCGAGGCTTAGCTCTTGGAAGAGTTCGCCAGCATTTTTTGCCACCATGGTGCCGCCAACGATCTTGTCCTTGCTAACGTACACGATGAGTTTTGCGCCTGTTGCCCCGTCTACGATGGCCCGGTCGTCATCCTTGAAATCAAGAACTCTTTTTTGGTACGGAATCTTCCTTTCTTGTAACGCTTTCTCTTGCAGGCCAAAGGTTGCTATCTCTGGGCTGGTGTACGTCACCCAGGAGAACTTGTCGTAGCTGAGCTTTTTCTTTACCGGGCTGAAGAAGTTGTTCAGCACGATGCCGGCGTGGACCTCGGCAGCATGAGTGAACATCATGCTGCCTGCAGCATCTCCCACGGCAAACACGCGCTTGTTGGTGGTTTGTAGGTATTCGTTAACAACGATCTTGTGGTCTTCTACTTTGATGCTCGCTTTCTCTAAGTCCAGGTTGAGGTTGATCTGTCGTCCTATGCTTGCTAGAACGGCATCAAACTTCAGGGTTGTTTCCTTGCCCCGCTTGTTTTTGATGACTACTTTGTTTTTTCCTTCAAAGCGTACTGGTTCGCTCTCAAAGCAGAATCGCATGCCTTCGTTCTCTAGTTGGTTTTGGAGCACGCGTGCTACCTCTTCGCTTTCTTTTGGTAGGAAGGTTGGCCCTCTTTGGATGACGGTGACCTGGCTTCCCAGATTCTGGAAGGCCTGGCCGAGTTCTATGCCTATCGGGCCGCCGCCTACCACCACCAGATTTTTTGGTAGCTTCTCCAGATCAAATATGGTTTCATTTGTTTGGACGTCCACTTTTTCTATGCCTGGAAGGTTTAGCTGTCGGGGACTGCTGCCGGTTGCAATGATTATTCTTTTTGCGGTGTATTCTTTGTCATTAACCGTGATGCTTTTTGGGCTTGCAAACCTGGCCTCTCCAAGCACGACATCTATGCCTTGCTTTTTGAAATAGCTGGCGTTTTCGTGTTCTCGGATGACGTCTTGCTTGCTTTTGACGTAATGCATGACCTTTTTGAGATCTACCTTGCCGGTTTGTTTTACGCCAAACCGTTGTGCGTCTTGGCCTGCCTTGACCTGTCTTGCAACATGGATGAGGGCTTTGCTGGGTACGCAGCCAAAGTTTAGACAATCGCCTCCTATGGTTTCGTCTTTCTTGTCCACGAGCATGACGCTGAAGCCTGCCTTGTTCATGAACATGGCCATGTTTAGCCCACCACTGCCTGCTCCGATCACGATGATGTCATACTTCATAGTTTTGCCCTCTTTTTGAGTATGAACGGGATGGAGAGGAGCACGGCGAACACGCCTAGAGGTAGTAGTATTTGAGGGGTGAGCAAGGATTGTAGCGTGATGCCTTCGGTTAGCGCTTGCTCTCCAATGCTGGCAAAGAGGAGGGTGTAGGCGAACGTACCGGGGATCATGCCGAGGACTGAGGCTAAAAAGTAGTCTTTGAAGTGCATCTTTAGGAGGCCGCTGGTGTAGTTGATGCCCACGTAGGGGAACAGGGGTACGATGCGGACGAACAACACCCCTTTGAAGGCGTTTTCGTGTACCAATTTTTCGAACTTGTCCATCTTTCCTTCGATAAGTGTTTGGACAAATTTGCGCCCGAGCAGTCTTGAGATGAAAAAGCCAACAACCGCTCCTGCTGTTGCGCCTGCTACGTTGAGCACGGTTCCTAGCCATGGACCGAATAACAGTGCCCCAACAAAGCTTCCCACGGTTCCTGGAACGAACACCGTCACCAGCGCAGCATAGAGAATGATAAAGATTGCCCAACTCCAAACCCCAAAGCCTTCAACAAATGCTTTTACCGATGCATAGCTTATGGTGTCTGCGATGGGTGAATAGCGAAAGAAGTAGACGGCGATAGCTATCAATGCTATGAACAATCCAAACTTTATTGCCTCTTTGGGGTGCATGCTGTTGTCGTCCTCAGAGTTTTTATAAATCTACCTGATAAGAATCTACCATTTCACGGTTAAACCTTTTTTTTAATAATTTAAACCTAAATATTAAATACTGTGTGTTTGTTGTATACGTATGCGATACGTTGTCATAGCTCCGGTTGGAGATAGTATGGAGGCATTATTTGTAGGCATCCGAGAGTTTCTCACAGATGAGATCATACTCTTAGCACCAGAATCAAAAAGAACGGTGGCTGAAAAAACAAAAAAGGATCTCCAGCGATTCAGCATTCCCTGCACCATCAATAGTTTGCAAGGAGACGTGTGGGAGAGCATGTTTAGAAAGATCAGCGAGCTGAGCCAATCCCTAAAAGGCAAAGAACTCATCATTAACACGGCTACTGGCGATAAGATCACAACGTGTGCTGCAACCTCTGCTGCCTTTGTGAACGGGCTAAAGGCGTTCAGCGTTGCTAACGGCAAGGCAATGTTGCTTCCTGTGCTGAAATTTTCGTACTACAAAATGTTGAGTGACAAAAAACTAAAGATACTACAGTTGCTAGCTAGGGATAAGACCTGTTGTCAGTCATTGGATGATCTGAGCAAGAAGGCCAAGATGAGCCTGCCCCTGATCAGCTATCACGTGAATGGCAATTTCAAGAGCGACGGCTTGTTAGAGCTGGGATTGGTAGAGACCCAGGAGGCCAAAGGCAGGACTGCCATTGGGCTGTCCATGCTTGGTCGAATGCTCATCGAAGGCTTAGTGCCTTATGAGTCATCATGAAGTCTTATTCTGTTCCAAACTCGACGTATAGTGTGGGGATTTCTAGATCTTCCCCTGGTTCTACCGTTCCTGGACCACAATCGTAGTATACGCAAGCGTTGTGGCTATCTGGTGCGGTTGTGTGAATGGTGTCTTGATGTACCTGGAGCTTGTACTGCTTTCCAAAGAGCTCAAGAATGGGTGCTACGGGAACGTTCGTGGCGTGGCCATTGTATCCTGACTCCATCGGGGCGGCGATGCGAACGTTTTTCTTGGTAGCCTTGTGCAACACCATCGCCTTGTCGGCAAGACTTCCCAGCAGCGCGATACCATGATCTTCGCTCCATTCATTTGCGTAAATGTTCATGACGAGCAGGGTGGGCGTGTCGTTCCAGTCAATAATGGGCACGACACTCATGCCTATGTCTCTTCCGTGCTCTTCGACCATGAAGCCCTTCATGTACGCGTCAGCAGGGAATGCGAGCAGGGTTTTGTTGAGCGTGCTAGTTTGCTTCCAGTTCTGGCAGTGTTTTGTGGGTCGCTCTCCCATGCGCATCATGGTTTCTAGATCATCCGTGTCGTACACGCGTACTTTTCTTGCGTCTTTCCATGCTGGTTGATCTAAGATATCTACCACCCCTTTTGCAAATTCGTACATGGGGGTGTTAGGGAAGTTGTTTACTAAGTAGTGTGCTAGCTCAAGCGTCTTTCCGTAACTGTCCTTGTCGATGTTCTCAACATGTAGTAGGAGATCTGCATATTTCTCCTCCTCTTCTTCAGGAGAGTTTATTCCCGCGTCTGGACCGTAATGCTCAGCGTATATGGCTGCTGCGTCTGTTTGCTTGACAGCGTCCATGTTGGCTTGTAGTCCGTCTAGTTCCTCGACAAGGCGTATCGCGCTATGGTTTGATGCCCAGTTCGCGACACCGGTTTCGCCAAGAAACTCTAGTTGTTTTTTCCCTAGCTTGTTCTCGTATCGCCATTGTGGCCAGTTTTGTCGCATTTCTGCCTTCATCATGGTTCCCATGAGTTGGCACTGGTCTTCTGTGATATGGCCGTAGCCTGCCATCGTGGTGACGACATCGTGTAATCTTTGAAATTTTGGATCTTTGTCCAACCGTTCTACATACGTGACTAGATCTTTTCCTGTGATGCCTAGCTTGGGGAGGCTTTCTTGTTCTAGCTGTGCGTGAAGGTTGGTGAGAATGTCTTGTTCGGTTAGGCAATCGTACGGGTAGCTGGCTCCTGCTCCTGCTAGTCGTGCGGCTTTGAGCACGTTGATGAGGCTTTTGAAGCCTTCTAGGTTGGCGAGCATGTGTGCTAATGCGTTCTCTGCATCTCCTCTTAGAGAAAGTGCACACATTCCTTGGAAGAGGTCTCTGTTGCTGTCTCTGCTGTTGCGGAAGCGGCCTCCTGAGATTCTTTCCAGCACTTGTTGGCTGTGGGTTTCAGAAACATCTGTTATGGCCTGCTGTAGCGGCCACAGCGTTTGTAGGGTGGGTAGTATGGTTTGCCAGCCGTCAGTAGAGAGCTGGTGTGTCATCGCGTGTAATCCGTCTCTGTGGTCAAGCTCAGGATCAACGGTGGCTAGCGCTTCTACAGTGTGTGCGTAGAGTTGCTCGCTTTGTTCTGCAGTCAGCGGTGTTGATTCTTTCAAGGCGTGGCTTACCGGGGTGAGCACGCTGCGTGCTAGCTGCATGACTCTAGGATTTAGCGTTCCGTATCCGCTGACTTTTTGGAGCGTGGTGCCCATGAGTGCCGGTTGTTCTCCAAGAACGGAAACGCTAGAGAGCATGCTGAGCGCGTTGGGTAGGTCTGCCCGTCGTTCTTGCAAGGCTTGTAAAAGATTGAGCACGGTGTGATCTTGTGCTTCGCCCATGAAGTACGATGCTTTCATGAGTTGCTGCCAGCCGCGTATGGTCTGGGAGGGGAAGTCTTTTTCTGTCTCAGGCCCTAGCGTGTTGATGATGGTGAGAGCGCCATTTTCGTCTGTATCGTACGCCGTGATTAACGCGATAAGATCTCGACCAAAGGGTCCGAGCTTGCTGTGGATGGGGCTGGCGTATATTGCACGGTTGACCTCCATCCCAAAATTGATGATGTCTACGTAATTTCCTATCTCTATCAGGCTACGTAATTTTTTGAGTACGTCTTGCTGGCTGAGAGCTTCGATCTCTGCTTTTGTGTGGAAGGGATCTACATAGTTATCCGGTGCGAGAGTCATGTACTGAGCTCGGTACATCCCTTGCGTCATCTGCATGAACTGTGACATGTGCGTGCTCATGGAGATTGCCGGACTCATTTCCACGCCTCCAGCATAGCTCTGAACTGATCTTTTTCATCACCATTAAACCGCTTTAGGAACATCCGATTGGATAATCCGTGCTCGTACCTTCTGGATAGTTCTCCCACCTCTGCAGTGGCTAGGTCTGGTTTGACCTCGGCGATGACACAGTACGCAAAGCCTGCGTATAGGTGGTCGTCATTGAACAGCTTTGTCGCTCGATCAGTGGCTGATTGCTTCATGCCTGCCCTTTCGTACACCCACCCTATGGGTTCTGTGTTGGTACCCTCGGAGTTTTGCTCTGCTGGGTGAATGTCAAATTCGTGGTCGATGAGCGTGCAGGCAGTCCTTGCTTGATCGTCGCTCCCATAATCACTTCTCTGGAGGTCGCTGTCTAGGTGGTGTAGGACGTTTATGAGATCATAATTTCTATTTCCTACATGCTTGAAGCCGGTAGCAACCCAGTCCTCTATGACGTCGTCAGCAACAACGTATCCTCGTGTGGTATACGCCTGTATGACGTCCCATCTTAGATCTCTGAACTTTCGGGTTGTGGCGAGGGTGTTCACGATAAGGTCTCGCTTGATTTCTACATCTGGATGGTGGCCCAGTTCTATCATTTTAGTTGCAAGCTTGAATTCTTGGGACATGCTGATATCCATGTTACATTCCAATCTTTCAAAGATCATCTCGGCCTGCTCTGGCGTGGGGTTGTACACAACATCTTCTTGTAGTCTTGCAAACACTCTTGGTCTTAGGGAGCTACCGACTGCTTCTAGGAACTCCCAGCAGACACTTTCAGTGGGTGCGAATTCTGTGTCGTCGTAGAGTTCTTTCATTCTGTCCAGATGAAAGAATACCTGCTCCCAGTTGTACTCATTATCCGCGCTGGGAACAAGAAAATGGTACTCTCTTTGTACTTTGTCTTCTGGAACAGGAACGTTCATTCGCGAGGCAACAACGCTGGGCGTGGTTCCTGGATAGGTTTCAAAATAGCTTTCAAGCACCTCGTCTGCTTCGTCAGCATCAATCTCTAACGTAAAGGGTATGCGTTCTTTGAAGGAATCAAACGGGTCTAGATCTTCATTACCGAGTAGATCCAGTGCGGCTGCCTTAAGTCTTTCTTGATCTCCTGTGATGAGTTCTAGCTTGATGCCTGCGGCTAGTAACCTGTCGTAGTCGTCAATGTGGGAGTTTATCAGACAGCGTACGGCATGTTGTCTTCCTAGCTCTTGCATCTTTTCTGTTATCGTTGTACCTTTTGTTATGCTTTGCAGGTATGCTAGTCTTTTCCCGAATTCTTCGCCTTCCTTTAGCACTATCTCAGCAACTCGCTCGTAGATTGCTTTACCATCGATGGTGATGCCTCTTTCGGCTAGTTTGGCTAACAAGTCAGGGTCGGTTTGGTTGGCGTGGCTTTTGACGTGTCGTGCGAGGCCTTGCACCATGCAGTCAATGCTTATCGGGTGGTTTGTTGCCTCAGCAAGCTGTTGTGCCTTAACAACTGTTTTTTGTCCTTTGAGTGTCTGGGCGAGAGCTAGATCGAGCAGTATTGAGTACAGGTTTTCTAGCTTTTGTTCCTTGTCTGGCCATGTTTCTGGAAGTGAAGGAGCAGTATCGATCATATCTTGGACTAGTCTACAGGCTTCTTTTCGGAAGGCGTCATAGTTTTTTTGAATCGCCATTTCGTGAAGCGGGCGAATTCCGCCATAGGTGTGCTTGTCTCGGGCGAGCCACACCGCTGTGACGTGGTTCGCAAAATTCCCTATGCCTTCGTATTCTTTCAAGGTTGCGCTTGGGTCATGTCCGGCCTTGGCGTATTCCTTTTTTACCTTGTCTACTGCTTCAGCCCAGTGGGGAGTGCCTAGTTGTACTTGTAGGCTTTCTGTTGCTGCCTCGTCCATCATGGATTCAGGGATGGCGATGCCTGCTTTGTGTGCTATCTCGGCTCCGTAGAAGAAGGATTCGATCTCCTTATCTCTAAGATTCCATTGTAATGCCACAATTGCTCTGTCCCGGTCTAGTGAAATAGGCTGGCCGGTGGAGCTCTCCAGTTCGGACAGCAGCGGTAACATGTTTTCTTCAAATAGACGGGTGTGAAGTTTTTTGGCTGTTTCTGGGCGGGGAGATGTTTTTGTGTTGAGGGAAAGCTTTGCTGCCTCTTCGTATTCGTCATCACCGTGAGCATCAAGAGCATCCTGGATGGGTGAAGCGTCTAGTTCGTGGTCGAGATTGTAGAAGAGTTGGAAGAACTGTGCCCGGTTGTTGGCTA
>NYZT01000051.1 GCA_002687275.1 Candidatus Woesearchaeota archaeon | reverse complement strand
GTGCTCGCCATTGGCGGTCGCGACCCTAAGTCCACGCGCGCAGGCAGCACCACCCGCTGGGTGCGTCGCATCATCACGGCCGTTGTTTTGATAGTTGTAATTAGTGGTGGTGTGGGAGGCTATAAGATTTTAGCTGCCAGTAACCGGATTACCACCGCGGACCGATCTATCTTGGGCCAGCTGAAAGACCTGCTCTTTAGCCAAGGCAAAGTGCTCGATGGTGAGACGGAGGGACGTATCAACATTATGCTCGCCGCCGTAGGTGGCGAAGGTCACAAGGGACAAAACCTAGCTGACACTATTATGGTTGCCAGCATTGTTCCCGAAACAAATCAGGTGGCCTTGCTATCCATTCCGCGCGACATGTATGTGCAAGTACCAGGTGAAGAGTATTACTCGAAGATAAATGCCGTACACGCGTATGGTGAGGCCCAGAAAGAAGGACAGGGACCGGTAGTGCTACAAACACTCGTCGAGGAGATTACCGGTCTGCCCATCCATTACTATGGCCGTATTGATTTCACTGGCTTCACAGGAATCATCGATGCGGTCGGCGGCGTTGAGATAGCCATCGACAATAGCTTTTTTGACTACTGGCATAAGATTGACTTCCGGGCCGGGCAAGAGCACATGGATGGCGACCGAGCGCTGGCGTATGTTCGTGCTAGGTATGTTGAAGGCCCCGAGGGCGGTGACTTCAAACGCGCGGCGAGACAGCAACAGGCTCTATTGGCACTGCGCGAGAACATCTTTTCCGTGAACACGGCGCTGGACTTCGGCGCCTTGTCGAACATCCTTGATTCCGTATCAGAAAATGTCCGGACTGACCTGCAGCTATGGGAAATGAAGCGATTCTATGAACTGGCACGAACAATCGACCGCGAAAATGTTGGCTCGGTCGTATTGAGTACTGGCCCTAAGGGAGTGCTAGTAGGCACCACAGAGGTTTTGGGTGGTTCCCCGGCATCAGTGCTAAAACCCCGCATCGGCAATTACTCCGAAATTCAGGAACTGGCGGCGAACATGTTGACAAATACCGCGACCTCCGTTCCCGTAGCTGCAGTTGAGGAGACACCCGAGGAGCTACCCGCCGAAGAGGAGCAAGCAGAGGTGCCGAAGTCTTTCGTAGAGATTCGCAACGGGACCACAATTACGGGCCTGGCATCTCGCACCCGTGAGACCGTGCAGGACGAAGGTTTTGAGGTAACGGCCATTGGCAACGCGGCGACGCGTGATAATGACGAAACGAAAGTGTATGCAGTTACCGATGACGCAACCGAAAGTGCTAAGGCTATAGCCGAACTCCTTGGTGCCCAAATTGACTCGGGCTTACCGGCCGACGAAACCGCGACTGAGGCTGGCGTGCTCATTATCTTAGGCGCCGACTCCTAGGCACTTAGAAGTTCGAACCGCCCCCGCCAATGACACCAAGTAAGTCCACGAATAAGGAGAGGGAGTTCCAAATTCCTATTCCTGGCACGGACTTGAACATCTATGCTAAGCAATACGGCGAATTATCTGACTCAATGGTCATCTTTGTTCATGGCCTGACAGGGCACATGGACGAGCATCTTTTTTATAACGGCGCCAGATATTTTGAGAAGCATGGCATCTCCTCTATTAGATTTAATCTCTACGATTGGCACGATGACGCGCGCAAGTTAATGGACTGCACGCTGGAAACTCATGCCCATGACTTCAATACGGTGCTCCAGTATCTACTCACAGCCAAAGTCAAGAAAATAGCGGCGATCGGCCATAGCTATGGGGGGCCTACTATCCTGCTGGGAAATCACAAACAATTAGCCGCCATTGTTTTGTGGGATCCCTCACATGGGGATATTTTCGCTGACGAAGATGAGGTTAAATATGTACCGGAGTTGAACGCCTACCACGTAAACTGGGGCACCAGCTTTTTAATAGGCTCTCCGATGCGCGCGATGGAAAAAGAAATAGCTTGGGACTCGCTCACTAAAAAGATACACTCCGCGCTCAAAGTAGTTTCAGCCGGTAAGGGTGAGCTCGTCGAGCATGGCAAAAAGTATGTGGACTTAGCAAATGGGCCCAAGCAACACGTGGTTATTCAGTCAGCGAACCACAACTTTGATGATGAGGGTGCCGCTGATGAACTGTACAAAGAGAGTGCTAGTTGGATACAAAAGTCCATAACTTAGACCAGAAGGCCTGCCGGTAGGCGCAATAAACCTTAAGAGGGGAAATACCTTTTCCCTCTTAAGAGTCTTCAAGTTAATGGCGATGGCCGCTGGGCTATGCGCGTAAGCTGCAGACCCGCCTGTTGCATGACTGTATTTGCCACCTGTTGCTCTTCGCTCGTGAACTTACTTAGCACGTACTTGTCTACTGGCATCTCGCCTTCGGGCCGGCCGATACCTAGTCTGAGTCGACCTATATTCTGATCATTGAGCCGTGTATGGATAGAGCGCACGCCGTTGTGTCCCCGCGCAGAGCCGCCTGCGACATATCGTTGCTGACCAAGAGCCAGCTCAAGATCGTCGTGGACAAGCGTGACATCGTGATTCTCGAGTGGGTGCTGGTTCAGATAGGCCGCCACCGCATCCCCTGACTTATTCATACCGGTGGTAGGAACTACACAGTGAATAGTGATCGTGTCGCTCGTGGCAGGGCGAAGCAGCACTAGAAAACGACTTACGGCAGAGGAGCCTTGCTGATCCGTGTGCTGCAGCGACGACAAGCGAACTTGGGCGACATCAGCCTGCGCCTTACTATCTGCCTGCCACTGCGTGACCTCGACCTGAGAGCGCATAGTTTCAACCCAAGCCCGGATCGTATCCGCCCCAAAGTTATGCCGAGTACCGGCATATCGTGCATCCGGATTACCTAAACCAACGAATAGTAGATTACTCATGTCTTGATTGTAATCAGTGATTAGTGATTAGTCATTCGTGATTTGTGATTATGAACGCGCAACGTCACTTGCGCCAACCACGAGTTACGAATCACCAATCACTAACCACGAGTTATATAAGACTTCCCCGGAATAACAACGGCACTAGGAGGGGTGGCCGTCACCATTTCGAGGAAGCTGATTACCGTATCGATATCAAGCGCCTGAGTCAAGAAAATGGATAAAAAAACCGCCCTTCGAGAGGAGAGTCTGCCTTCAAACCAAGTGCAATGGACCAAGAGGTGCTTGGAGAAGGGAGGCCTCTTCCGCTTTCGAAAGACGGGGACGGTGTGGTCGAACAAGTTCGGCCACCTCGTGAGAATTCTGTTTTGGCATCCATGTGGTGCCGAGCAAAGTGTTGCTTCGTTGCGAGAAAAGGGAATAAGCCCCAGCACGACCCCGCGATGTTAATGGAATCTAACGATGACTCCATTGAGTCGAAGTGTATGAATTAGAACACATCGACGGGGTCGGCTGAGAGGTCCTCGGTTCGACGAAGAGCTACTGACCAAAACTGACAAGCTCATGTCTACACCTTAATTCTCACGAAGGTGGTGTCCGACCGGCTGGCGTGTTATCCGGCCATGTCATAACCTCCTCCTTCTTCCTTCTTCTTCCTTGCGTTCCCTTGAGGGGATGTACAAGAAGGAAAGACGAAAAAATGGAACGAATCGGGTGTGTACCCGAAAAACAACCTCCTGCCACGATAAAGTACATTCCTTGTATCTACAAGTGTATATAGGCTCTAGAGAAAGTCAAGAACCAATTTACGTCGTTTTCTCGGTTTCAGATGATTCTATCGCAGCAGCGGTCCATGCCAGTTCAAACAGATGTTGCATCATACCGCTTATTTCGTCACTTTCCACCACCACACCTCCAACCTTACCTGTAAAAGACCCAATCGCGATGCGGTTGCGATAGATCGTCATGCCGCTGGCGCTGGGAAACTGCTCTGGTGTTATATAGCGACGCTCGGCGGACTCAGGTTTCGCCAGCTCAAGTATCTCCTTGCGCAATTTGTCAGATTTAGTGGTGAAGATTGTTTTTGACTTGATTCCCTTCGCCTTACGCTGATCAACATAGAGCAGTTCATCTCTGCCAAAGACAGCATCGAGGTGATCCATCGGCGTGAAGTTATACCAGGTATCACCCGCTTGTGTATACATCACCATTTCTTGTCGCATTGCGCGTAGGCCTTCAAGCCCATCGAAGTAGCGAACAAATGGTCGGGCGTCACCCGCGCCCTTCATAATGACTTGTAGCTCCGGCAACAGTTGCTCTAAGTCGTGCTTTTTCTCAGCAATTGTCTCTTCTTGCTTCTCCAATAATCGCAGCAGCTGGCGAGGCGGCTCAGCAGAAAACAGCGTCTTTTTACCTTCCTTATACTGCGTAACTAAGCCACGCTCCAGTAATGCCTCAAGCACGACATACGTAGTGGCTCGAACCACTTGGGCTTTGCGGGAAATCTGCTGTACTGGACTTGGGCCCAGCTCTAAGCAAGCCACGTACACGGCGGCCTCTTTGTCTTTCAGGCCAAGTCGCTTAAGCTCTTTTTGGAATACCATTTACTTAGATTCTAGGAGTTATTAGAATTGGGTTCTGACTCTACAGAACATTATTAACACAGTCAACCATAGTGAGTACAGCCAATTGTCAAATAATAGTGACAAAAATTGACGCCCTAGTAGGAGCGTTTGTTGGGCTGCTTTCTGATCAAACCCAGACATATAAGCTGGCGCTGGTGCTAGACTCACAACTACCGCTTTTGGCAGCTGAGATTCCTATGGACCAAATGCTGACTGTCATTCTTGATGGCGGCAGTGCGGAAGCTAGCCGTTTTGCACAAAGTGTCAGGTCTTGGCAGAAAGTGCTGAACGCCAACCGTAACTGGCATGTCATTGCTGGTGAGATGACAGAGCAGGAGCGTGCTGGAGATGTTGTTTCTGACCTCAGCCAGACAATACACTATCTGTTAGCGGGTGGTGCCGACACCGGCTTTGTAGTCACAGCGGCGGCCTTGCAGGCCCCAGTCCCCGACCCGGTGGCATACCACGAGCAAGTACGAGCGATAACGGTCGGAGAACGAGTGGCCCAACATGAAGTGTTAACGTCGCTCGTAACGAACGGATACACTCGATACGAGACAACCCTTGAGCCAGGCGGAGTACTCGTCCGGGGCGAGCAGATAACACTACAGCATCCGATGCACGACTACACCACCACGCTAACCTGGCTCGGTGGGGTGATTGAGGCGATCACTACGCAGCGTGGCACGCGCTCTAAGTCCGTCCGGAACGCCGCGCTGCTACCCGTTCGATTTCCTGACGCCTCGGTTCCACTGGCCAGCTTGCTAGCCACACACGTGGTGTGCCGACCACTACACGCCACGGCCGTAGGCCACCCCACCATAATTTATGATGCACTGGAGAGCGACGCGCCCTGGCCGTTACCGCCGGTTCAGCTCAGCCAGCTGCCTGAACACGCGCTGCATGTCTGGTATATCAATCGGGATCGGGTAGAGACCTACCTAGCCGACCATGGACTAACCGGAAGTCTTTGCAGCGCCGATCTGGCCTCCTCCCCGTTCGCCTTTGCCCTGGACGACGACATCGTGGTCAGCGAAGCGATGTTAATTCCTGAGACGGTCAAAACTATTCGGCCACTGACGCGTGCGAAGGGCCTCGAGCTCTTAGCGCAGCTCGTGGTTGGCCACCCAGCCGTTCATAGCGACCATGGCATTGGCATCTATGAGGGATTACAAACACGTACGCTGGCGACAGACGCTCGTGAATACTTGCTGCTGCGGTACGCCGCCGGAGACACTTTGTCAGTACCTGTAGAGTACGCCCACAAAGTGACACCATATATAGGTGAAGAATCCCCACCTATTCATCGCCTGGGCGGCGCTGGCTGGACCAAGGTGCGGGCTCAAGCTCGGGCTGACGCGGAAGCGTTCGCTAAGGAGTTGCTTACGACGGCGGGACAACGGACGGCAAGTCAGGGCCACACGTATGAGCTTGACCAGAAGCTGGACGACAAACTGGACGCTACATTCCCCTTCACGTTGACCGCCGACCAAGAGCGGGCCTGGTCTGATGTCCGGGACGACCTAGCCGGCGACGCGGTTATGGACCGCCTGATCGTGGGCGACGTAGGTTTTGGCAAAACGGAATTAGCCCTGCGCGCTGCGCGCCACGTCGTGGCCAATGGCAAGCAGGTGGCTGTGTTGGCGCCTACCACCCTCTTAGTACAACAGCACACCGACACCTGGCGGCGCCGCTTCCCGGAGTTGGCGTCTAATATCTCCACGCTGTCTCGCTTTTCAACTGCCAAGGAATTAACCCAAACGCGGGCAGCTATCGCCAGCGGCGAAACCGACATAGCCATTGGTACCCACGCGCTGCTGAGCGATCGCACTAAATGGAAAAATCTCGGCCTCATTATCATCGATGAGGAGCAACGATTCGGGGTGAAGCAAAAAGAACACTTCAAATCGATTCGTGCCGCTGTGGACATGCTCTCGCTATCGGCAACACCAATTCCCCGCACGCTCTCTATGTCACTGTCGGGCATCAAACAGCTATCGGTCATTAGTACGGCTCCCGAAGGCCGACAGCACGTCACTACGCAGGTTGGTCGCGACAGCGACGATGTCCTGGAGTCCGCACTCACACATGAGCTCGCCCGCAGCGGACAAATATATGTGGTGGCGCCTAAGATTCGTCAGCTGCCCAACCTCAAGCTGCGAATTGAAGAAATACTGCCCCACGCTAAGGTAGCGATCGCTCATGGACAACTCCCGCCGAAGCAGCTGGCTGCTATCATGCAGCAATTTGATACTGGAGAGCTCGATATCCTCATCTCTTCGACAATCATTGAAAGCGGCATTGATCTGCCGAATGCCAACACTATTGTAGTCACGCATGCCACCCACTTCGGACTGGCTGACTTGTATCAACTACGCGGGCGCGTCGGGCGCCGCCAGCGCCAAGGCCATGCCTACTTTCTGTACGACCAAACGGAATTAACCAGTGTGCAGCGACAGCGGCTGGCAGCTCTAACCGAAGCCACGCGCCTGGGCTCCGGCTGGGCCTTAGCGCAGCGTGATCTTGAGATTCGCGGCGCCGGCAATCTGCTCGGCGCTGCACAGAGCGGCACGATCAATGCCGTTGGTGCCCAGCTGTATCTCGACTTGGTACGCGAGGCGGTCGACCAACAACAGACTCCAATACGACGACATGACGTTGATATTCAACTACCGCTTATCGCCACCTTGCCCGAGCACTATGTCGCAGCTCCCGAAGAACGCACCACGCTCTATCAACAACTGGCTCGCGCAGGATCGGCGCAAGATGTTGATCTGCTCGCGGAGGCCATCGCTGGTCGGTACGGCCCCCTACCGTTGGTAGCCGAGACGCTCGTCGTACTTATCAAGTTGCAACACGCCGCAGCGAAAGCGGGTGTGAATCGCATCCATAGCGCCACTGTTACCCCCTCTGATGAGGATCCGTATCAACGTCTGATCATCGAAGCGAGTAAACTGCCAAGTTTACTTGGCCCCCTGACCACCTTAGGGAACTGGGAGGTAAAGGACGACACCCTCCAACTTGGTGTTGACGCGATCGACCTCACGCTTGTGAAGAAACTACTCGCCGTGCTTGAATAACGGTGTGGCAGAAGACATTCGACACATCACTGATGATAGTGAGTACTATCCACCACTCCTGCGGGAAATAGCGAAGGCACCCGACTCGTTGTATGTGCGTGGCAACGTATCTGTCCTTGCGCACGAGCGACTGTTCGCCGTGGTCGGTAGTCGGAAAGCTTCCCCGGGAGGGCGTCGAGCCCTGCGACACGTTGTGCAACCAGTCGTGGCTGCTGGAGTACCACTCATATCAGGCCTGGCCTTTGGCATAGATTCGCTGGCGCACAAGCTGTGCCTGGATCACAACACACCAACGGTAGCAGTCCTCGGCGGTGGTGTTGATGATGCCAGCATGTATCCCCGCCGCCACATCAGCCTGGCTCACCAGATTATAGAGAGTGGGGGCGCTGTGATATCTGAATATACTCCTGGCACACCCGCCCTGCCGCATCATTTCCTCGCTCGGAACCGCATCATCGCCGGCCTAGCGATAGCCACGCTCGTGGTGCAGGCGGCCGATCGCTCTGGGTCATTATCTACAGCCCGCCTGGCTCTGGAGGCCAATCGCGACGTTATGGCGATCCCTGGGGACGTGACCGACCCGCTCGCCATCGGCACCAACCGCTTGATCCAACAGGGAGCAGAGCCCGCATTATCCGGAGCAGATCTTTTAGCCTACTTTCAGCTCGCACCAGGAGCAGCAGTCGCCGCGATTGATCTGTCCCCGAACCAACAGCTTGTGGCACAGCACTTATCAACCACGCCGCATCACATCGATGAGTTGGCGGACAAGACTGGGCTATCTGCGGCGGCACTAGCGACAGAGCTTACGCAGTTAGAACTCAAAGGGGTGACGGAAAATGTGGGCGGGGCAAAGTACGTTCGCACGACATAAGCGCGACTCCTTTTTTATTCTGCTATTTGCTTTTTTGGCTGACTCTGATTACTACTTACTGGCATAACATTTAATTTCCCACTTGAGTATGAAACTGGTCATTGTGGAGTCGCCCGCTAAGGCGAAAACAATTGAAAAATATTTAGGTAAGGGCTGGACTGTTAAAAGCAGCTTCGGTCATGTTCGTGATTTACCCAAGTCCACGCTGGGCGTTGATGTCGATAAAAACTTCGAGCCTAAGTATGTGGTGCCCGTAAAGGCTAAGAAGCAAGTGACAGAACTTAAGAAATTCGCGGCCAAGGCTGACGAGATCTACTTCGCTACTGATGAAGATCGTGAAGGGGAAGCCATTGCCTGGCATCTGCAGGAACTGTTAAAGACGCCTGCCGCCAAGGCGAAGCGTATTACCTTCGCGGAAATCACGAAGAGTGCCATTACCCACGCCGTAGACAATCCCCGCCCCCTAAACACTGACTTAGTTGACGCCCAGCAAGCGCGACGCATTCTCGATCGCTTGGTGGGCTATGAACTGTCTCCCCTGCTGTGGAACAAGATCCGGCGTGGTCTTTCAGCCGGACGTGTGCAATCCGTTGCCGTGCGCTTAATTGTTGAACGCGAAGAAGAGATCGAGGCCTTTAAGAAGGATGAGTACTGGTCACTCGCGGCGCTGGTGGGCAAAGACGGTAAGCCGTTCGAATCGCAGCTGACAGCCAAGGATGGCAAACGGTATACCAAACTTGGTATCAGCTCTAAAAAGGACATGGATGCGATTGTCACGGACCTCAAGGATGCTGCCTACACCGTGTCAGCCGTAACCACGAAGGAGCGCACTCGCACGGCACCCGCACCATTTACGACCAGTACGTTCCAGCAAGCTGCTGTTAATCAGCTCGGTATGTCCAGTAAGCGCGCTATGATGCTCGCCCAACAACTGTATGAAAACGGACACATCTCATACATGCGTACCGATTCAGTTAACCTAGCTGCTGAAGCCGTGGCCAAAGCCAAAGACGCTATCACCAGTGAGTTTGGTAGTGAGTATGCCTTGCTCAAGCCACGCGTGTTTAAAGGCAAGACCAAGGGCGCTCAAGAAGCCCACGAAGCCATCCGACCGACTGAGCCCGGCAATACCCCTGACGCCCTATCTGCCCAGCTCGATTCCGCCCAAGTGAAGATCTATCGCCTCATCTGGCAGCGCATGATCGCTTCCCAGATGGCTGACGCTAAGCTCAAAGGCGTCACCGTTGATATTTCAGCCGGTGACTACACGTTCCGCGCGAACGGAACTTCCGTTGTCTTCGACGGATATGTACGAGCGCTCGGAGAAAAGGCTGCCTTCAAAGAAACTGTGTTACCTGAGCTGACTGAAGGTGATGCACTCACGTTAGATAAATTACTGCCTGAGCAGCACTTCACACAGCCACCAGCCAGATATTCCGAAGCCACCCTGGTTAAGGCGCTTGAAGAACATGGCATTGGCCGACCTTCCACCTACGCTCCTACCATTGATACAGTGCAGAAGCGCGAGTATGTGCTCAAGAACGACGACAAGCGGTTTGAGCCTACGGAAGTTGGTGCTCTGGTCACTAACTTGCTGCGCGATCACTTCCCTAACATTGTTGACCTTGAGTTCACCGCCAGTATGGAAGAAAGCCTCGACCAAATTGCGGCCGGCACGAAAGAATGGCAGCCGATTATTGCTGAGTTCTATAAGCCATTCCACAAGTTAATTGCAAAAAAGGACAAAGAGCTCTCCAAGGAGAAACTAACGCAGGAAAAGACGGGTGAGAAATGTCCCGACTGCAAAAATGAATTGGTAATCAAGCTGGGGAGGTTCGGCAAATTTAAGGCGTGTAGTAACTACCCGGAATGTAAGCACACGGAGCCAATCGGCGAAGAAAAGGAATTGCAGGCCGAGCACACCGGCGAGAAGTGTCCCGACTGTGGCAAAGACCTAGTGGTAAAGCGAGGGCGGTTCGGACCCTTCATGGGCTGCTCTGGCTACCCCGACTGCAAACATATTAAGAAGATCGAGAAGCCAACGGGTGCTAAATGCCCGAAGTGTGGCAAAGGAGACATTATCGAGAAACGATCAAAGAAGGGGCGAACCTTCTACGCTTGTAACCAATACCCTGATTGTGAAAACGCCTACTGGAGCAAGCCTACTGGTGAGACATGCCCGGACTGCAAGAGTCTACTCGTCTATGCTGCCAAGCAGATGATCCGTTGCTCTGACAAAGACTGTAAATTCACCAAACCGAACGAGGAGGAATAGTCTCTAGACTATACAAAAACGGCTCACCCAGCGGGTGAGCCGTTTTGCTTCTTTAGAGTGTTTAGTCCTCCAAGACGTCCTGGTCCACGTTTTCTTCTAACTCACGCTCACCGAGGAGTTTTTCCACTAAGTCCTTGACCTCGTCTTCGGTGTAGGCGTTGAAAATAACCTCAAACCGGTTTTTGGTGTGTGAGAAGTTGATGCGTACGTTTGAACCATATCGCTCCTGCAACGGTCCATCATACTTCAAGGCAATCTGCGGACGACCTCGGGTCTTCTTGCGCAGCGGATCGTTCAACTTCATTCGTCGCTGGATATTGCGAGCGCGGTTTTCCGTCTTACGTACGGTGAGTCCCTCTTCAAGCACATGGTTGTAGAAGCGCAGCTGCTTTTGCTCATCAGGAATCATCAGAATAGCCTTGGCGTGTCCGATACTAATGCGGTTGTCGATGAGTCCTCGCTGAATCTCAGCCGGCAGTTGTAATACCCGCAAGATGTTAGTGATAGCTACTCGACTACGCCCAACTCGGTGACCGATTTCCTCATGTGACATACCAAACTCTTCATTGAGCTGTTGGTAACCCAGGGCTTCTTCAACTGGATTCAGGTTTTGACGTTGGACGTTCTCCGTCAGGGCCAACTCGAGGCGATTCCTATCCCCCGTCACGCCTTGACGCACGACGACTGGTACTTCATCCCACTTGAGCTCTTTGGCAGCCCGTAAGCGTCGCTCACCGGCCAGCAGCTGATATCCGTCCTCTCCGGCAATCTCCATCACAACCAGGGGCTGTAACATGCCGTGCTGCTCAAGCGATTGGCTGAGCTCCGCGAGCTCCTGCTCATCAAATTGACGTCTAGGCTGATACGGATTGGCTGTTATGTCTCCCAGCGCCACGTACTTCACTTCTTCGCCCAACACGCGATTAAGAGTTGGTGATGGCGTCGGCTCTTCCAACGGTGCCATTACTCTCCGCTTCTTCTTCGGCTTCGGTCCGTCTTTCGCCGTGGTTTTCTTAGGCGCTACTGCCTTTGTCTCCTGCTTGGGAGCTACAGCTTCCTCAACTACTGGCTCTTTGGCCTTCGGCTTCGCCGGTGCCTTTGCTTTTGGCTTGGCCTTCTGGGGAACCACTTCTGTAATCTCAATAACTGGCTCAGGTGCAGCGTCGCTACTGTCCTCCACCACTTCCTTCTTCTTTCCTTCAGCTGCCTTGGCAGACACTTGCTCAACCACCATTCCTGTTTCGGGATCGATGGTCAGTGGCGTCACGCGTGGTGGCTCTGGCATTGGCTCGTCTTCCATCTCGTCGATTTCTTCGAATTCTTCAATAATCGCAACTGGCTTGGATTGTTCTTCATCCTCATCGTCGTCGCCTGGCGTATCCTCTTCAGGTTCAGCCACCGGCTCATCAGCTTCGGCGACTTCTTCAATAACTACCACTTCACCTTCGTCCACTTCATCGCTGTCGTCGTCGGCAACTTCTTCAACCGCAATTGTCTGACCCTTAGCCGCGGTCTTCTGCTTGGCGACCACTTCGACAACCTCTTCTGCTTCTTCAACCACTTCTTCTTCGATCACCTCGCCAGTGTCGATTTCATCAATAATGCCTTCGGCTTCTTCTTTATTTCGTCTGGGGATTAAGGAGGCTAAGCCTCGACCAAGTGCGTTCATAGTAAAATGTTATGTGTAGAGATTTAAAAGTTCTTCAGAAAGGTACTCATATGCCTTGGCGCCCCGTGAGGCTTCCGCGTATTCCAGAATCGTCTTGCCAGTCGACGGTGCTTCAGCCAGCTCGGTGTTGCGCGGGATCACACTATCAAACACGTGGCCGGGAAAATTTCGCCGTACATCCTTCACAATCTTTCGCGACAACTGGGTTCGTCGGTCGTACATCGTCAAGACCGCGCCCAGTACTTGGATCTGCGGATTCAAGTGCTCCTTTACCATCTCGACGGTATCTAATAGCTGGTGCAAACCTTCTAGGGCATAGAATTCACACTGCACCGGAATCAATACCTTGTGTGCTGCCGCCAGCGCGTTAACGGTCAGCAAGCCCAAACTGGGCGGACAATCTAGTAAGACGAATTCATAGTGTTCCAACAGCGGCTTCACTGCGCGACGTAAGCGATACTCTCGATGCGGCTGATCCATCAGCTCAATGGCAGCGCCCACCAGATCAGGTGTCGCTGGTATCACATTCAAATTTTCTTGACTCGATGATCGTAAGGCTTCGTGTGGCTCAGCTAAGCCAAGAAGAACCTCGTAGATAGTAGGCTGTCCCGATTCTACTTCGACGCCTAAGCCAGCCGTGGCGTTGGCCTGTGGATCCATATCAATAACGACCACCGGCTTACCCGCCTTGGCGAGATATCCGCCAACATTAACACTGGTCGTGGTCTTGCCCACGCCCCCTTTTTGATTGACGATTGCTAATACTTCAGACACGGAAGGATAGTTAAGATACTGTCAGTGTAGCCACAGGCAGGAACCGCGATCAATCGCACTTGTACACGTTTAACTGCATGTGTATTAAATGCTAGCGTGAGCTCAGTTCTTTTTTTGTTTCTCTTCGATTACACTAGAGTATATGGCAGGCGCCGCGGTGACGGAATCGGTAGACGTGATGGCCTCAAAAGCCATTGGGAGTAATCCCGTGAGAGTTCGAGTCTCTCCCGCGGCACCAGAACAGAACTCGTCCGCCTGTGGCGGGCTTTTTCTTTGGCGGCGCGGAGCGCCGACCAAGCGTTTTGCCCCCTTTTTAATTCACTTTTTGGCGCGCAAGCGCGCAGTTTTTTGTCGCGGAGCGACAGGTTCGAGCCAAAGATTTCTTTGGCTATGACCTTTTTTGCAAAAAGGTCATCACAGACAGCAATTTTGTCCACTGTTTGCGCGGTTTTAAGCCACTGGTTAAACGGTTCGAGCCAATCATTCTGACGGTGTGAAAGAGTAGAGATTTCCTCTTGGAGTGACTTCTTTTTAGATAACAATTTTGCTTTTTCTTTGCGATAGATTTCCTTTTCAATATCTTGCTCCAAATAGCCGTCAAGAAGTCGTGATAGTTTTATCTCAATCTTTTGCATTTCACTTTCTCTCTCTTTCACATCGGCAGTCAAAGACTGGACGGAGTTTTTAAAGTCCTCGTCTGCAAGACGAGACAACTCGTCCGCCCAGTCTTTGGGTAAAGTAACTTTCTTGATGAGGGATGATAACTGACGATCCATTTCAAAATCACGAACGGCAGACTCGGGACATTGCATATCCTTGCGTTTCTTGGTACAGCGATAGTATGTATATTCATGCACATTTCCATTTTTCTGCCGTTTGATTTTATGCTCGCCTGTTATCATCATTCCGCAGGAGGTACACCGCACCAGTCCACAATATGGTTGAGGTTCATTTTTTGGTTTGCGCTCTGGCTGACCTCTCTTTTTCAAAACCTCCTGCACCTCATCAAAAAGCTTCTTTGCAATGATGAGAGTGTAATCTCTTTTGTGTAACTGGCATCCCTGGTTGATTTCCATACTAGACTGTTATCTTCTCAGGGAACAGGATCGCCAACTGAGTGTAGAT
>NYZT01000050.1 GCA_002687275.1 Candidatus Woesearchaeota archaeon | reverse complement strand
TCCATTTCTGGCTCTTCTACTGGAGCTAGGGACTCCACGCTGATCTCACTTTCTGGGTAGATGTTGGTTTCTTCTATGGCCATTGTAACTCCTTCATTTTCACTCCATCTTGTATTCCTACTACTTCAACCTTGTGGTTTCTGTCGTCTTCCACCACTCTTGCGCCTTCTGCGTCAAAACGGAAGCCGATCTCTTGTAATCCTTCTTGCTTCATTGCTAGGCGTAATTTTTCTGTGTCATCTGCTAGGAACATGAGAAAACCGCCACCGCCTGCGCCTACGAGCTTGCCGCCCTTGGCACCGTTGGCCATGCCGAGGTCGTACCATCTGCTGATGTCTTCGGTTGTCATTCCTGGGCTTCTTTTGATCTTGTTTTCCCAGTGTACGTGCATGAGCTGGCCGAATCTTTCTAGGTCTCCCTTGTGCAGGGCTGCTTTGCTGTCAAAGCCTAGTTCTTTTACTCTGTGCAAATTCTCTATCATGTCTTGGTCCATGTCTTTTGTGCGAGAGTCCTGGTCTTTGAGCACTGTTGCTGACTCTCTGCTCACGCCTGTCCAGAAGAGGAGTAGTCGTTCGTCTAGCTCTTGTCTTTTGCTGCGTGGCATGCTGAGGTGTTCTACGCGTACGTCTCCGTTTGGGTCAAAGGTGAACATTTGCATGCCGCCAAAGGCTGCTGCGTACTGGTCTTGTTTGCCCATGGGCTTTTTGAGAATGTCTACCTCTACCTCGCAGGCTGCGCGGGCTAGTTCTTCTTTGTCTACATGTATGTTTTGGATAGCGTAGAGTGCCTTTAGCAGTCCTACGACAAAGCTGGAGCTGCTGCCGAGTCCTGTTTTTGGGCCTACGCTGGCAAAGCTTGCCACTTCTATTCTTTTGGTGATGCCTGCGTAGCGTAGGCATTCTCGCAAGCGTTCGTTCTTTAGATCTTCTAGGTTTTGCACTCTTTCGCTTTCTGAGTAGTGTGCGAGGATGTCGTTTTGTTCCCACGCAGGTTTGAGAAGAATGTCTAGGTTCAGAGAGACGGCTGCGGCAAGGCACATGCCTCCGTGCTGCTCGTAGTAAGATTCAAGGTCTGTGCCTCCCCCTCCAAGCGTTATTCTGAAGGGTGTGCGCGTCCTAATCATAGCGCGATTCTCAGATCGTGGCTTAAAAGCTTGTGTATTGCTGAGTGTATATTACTTCTTGCCAAAGTTTCGGCCATCGATTCTTTTCAAGGTGTACATGTCTGGGTTGGTGTCGAATTCTTTGTCCCAGACCGCGCTCAAGTACTTTCCTGTGCAGTTTATCTCTCCGCTGACGAGTCTGACCATGAATTCTGCTGCGATGCCGGGAGAGACGGCGCCTTGCTCGCCTTTTTGCCACGCAATATTTTTGTCGTAGAACTCTTGGCCTACTACCTCTGGGCCGGCTCTGAGTACTTCGTCGGTGAACTGTGTGTTTACCGGGCCGGGTGCGATTGCGTTGAACCGGATGTTGGGGTATTCTTCAGCGAGATTGGTTATTAGTTGGATGATTGCTATCTTGCTCGTGCTGTAAGCGCTAAAGTTAGGGAATGCTTTGGGTACTCCTGCGCCTGCCAGGGTTATAACGCTACCCTGTTGCATGTGTGGCAGTGCTGCATGGATTACGTTGACCGTTCCCATGAGATTGATGTCTATGGTTTTTTTCCATTCTTGAAGTGAGAGTTCGTGGAACCTTCCGAGTGGTTTTTGGATGCCTGCTGCGGTAACAACGATGTCTATCTTGCCGAGCTTGTCCAGAGTTTGTTGGATGAGATTTTTTGGCTGTTCTTCGTTTGCAACATCACAAACAGTGTAGGACGCTTGTAATTCTTCTGCGGTTGCTTTTAGTGCCTCTTCTGTTCTTGCGGCAAGCATTACTTTTGCGCCTTCTTTGACAAATTCTTTTGCTACCGCTTTGCCTATCCCTCTGCTTCCGCCAGTGATGATGGCTACTTTGTCTTGTAGTTTCATACGCCCACCCCCTCATAGACAAAGCCGGCTTGCTTGATCTTTTCTTGGTCTTGCTTGTCCATCATGTTCCTGCAGTCTAGGACGTATTTTTTGTTTACTTCTAGGGAATTCCAGTTTATGTTTTTAAATTCTGGCCATGCGGTAACGATGAGTATGGCGTCTGCTCCTTTGCAGGCTTCTTCTGCATTGTTGGCGGTGGCTACGCCTTCTGCTTTGGGAATGGCGGGATCAAACGCTACCACGTTGGGTAGCTTGTTCGCTAGCCATACGCCGATGCTTCTTCGTAGTGTGTTGGTGCCTGGCTTGTATGCTAATCCTAGGATGGCTATTTTGTTTGCGTTCTTGCATTTTTCTAGCACGAAGTTTGGTCGTGCGTGGTTGTAGTCGAGTATTGTTTTGAACATGGGTGCGCCGATGTTTTTTCCTTTTGCTAAATCTATCAGCACGCTGACGTCTCTGCCGAGTGTGCCGCCGCCAAAGCCTAGTCCTGGGCCGAGGGGTGCCTTTTCGCTGACTCGTCTGTCTTTTTTGAGTCCTTCTATAACGTCGGTGATGTTTGCTCCGTAGGCTTGGGCTACGTCTGCGAGATTGTTTGCTAGCGTGATCATGCTGGCGAGGTAGGAGTTCATGCTGTGCTTCCACATTTCTGCGCTTTCCACTCCCATGATGGCTCTTTCGCCTTGTACTGGTGCGTAGAGTTCTTCGCTGACTCTTTTCGCGGTGTTTTCTTCTTTGGCTCCGATGACGACGACGTCGGGGTTGAGGAAGCATTCCATCGCTTCCCCTAATCGTAGGTTTTCTGGAACGTACGCCACTGGCATGCCTAGGTCTTGTTCTATTTTTGCGCAGGTTCCTATGGGCACTTGACTCATGCAGACAACGATGAGATTTTGGCCGTGTTGTTTGATTTGGGATGCGCTTTCTAGGATGGGGCTGATGTCTACGCTGTCGTCTTCGTTGACAGGCGAGTCATGTGCGATGATGACAAAGTCTTTTTCTTTGATGGCTTCCTCTGCGTTTGTGACGTGTAGACTCTTGTCTAAGTTTGCTTTTAGTTTTTCTTCTACGCCTGGCTCGTCTACTGCAGGAACGCCTTCTTTGAGGCTCTCCACGGTAGGGTCGTGGACGCTGACGTCGTGGTGCTCGCAGAGTCCTGCGGCTACGACTGCTCCCAAATGCCATGCCCCTAGGATTCCTATATTCATTTTGAATAGATGTCTTCTACGATTTTCATGCTTTCTAGTGCCTCTTTGATGCCGCCGTCTGGCTGTTTTTCTTCTTCGATGCATTCTAGGAAGTATTTGAGCTCGTCGATGAAGCTTTCGTCCCTTTCTGGATCATCCCCTGGTGGATATTTGTAACTTTCAGACGCTTTGCCCATGGCGCCTCGTTTGTAGATTGTGAGTGTTTCTTTTCCATAATGCCTGCCTAGTCCGTTGATGACTGCTAGTCCTTTTTCCCCTACTATTTTCAGGCGGAAATCGTTTTTCCACATGGTCCAGCTTACGTGGAAGTGGCCGCATTTTTTGCCTGTTCTCATTCTGAAGAAGCAGTTGTCTTCTACGGGTTCTTTTTCGTTTCTGTACGCGTAGGTTGGTGCGTATCCGTTGACGCTGTCTGGGTGGCCCATGAACCATTGATACAAGTCAATGATGTGGCTGCCTTGGTCTAGCAATTCGCCACCGCCGCCTTGGCTTTTGATGCATCGCCATTCGGTTTCCATTCCATCGCGACCTCCGTGGCCGTACTCTCCGGTCATGAATAGTAGTTCGCCGAGCTCTCCCTTGTCTGCGATCTCTTTGGCTTTCCAGATTGCGGGGTGGAATCGGTGGTTGAGGCTTACCTTTAGCCCTACGTACTTCTTTTGCAGCGCGTTTTCGTGAGCGGTCACGATTTCTTGGACTTCTGCTGAGTTTCTTCCTGCTGGTTTTTCTACGCAGACGTGCTTGCCGGCGTTCAATGCTGCAACGGTGGCTTCCTTGAGTGCGTCGTGGCTGGTGCATACAAAGATGAGGTTGAGGTCTGGTTCTTGTATGAATTCTCTCCAGGGTTTGGAGGTTGCGCCGTGGTCTTTGCAGATCTTGTCAACCATGTCTTTGTTGATGCTGTCAACATAGACAACGTCTATGCCGCAGGCCTTACAGGCCTCTGCCTTTTTCTCCCCCATCTTTCCTGCTCCGATTATTGCTGCTTTCATTTCTTTATGCTCGCTAGTTGTCCTATCATTTTGATTCCGGTTTTAAACACGCCGGTTTTGGACTCTTCTGGGTTGTGTTTCCAGGTTATGGGGACTTCTTTTATGGTTGCGCCAAAGTTTTTTGCGTGGTACAAAAACTCTACGTCAAAGGCCATCTTGTTCACGACGCATTTGGGTAGGATTTTTCGCATGAGTTCTGTTTTGAATATTTTTGCTCCGCATTGGGTGTCGGATATTTTGAGTCCGAACCATACTTTTACCATGAGGTTGAAAATTCTTCCTGCAAAGCGTACCTGGGGCGGTTCTTTTTTGGTGACGTTGCTGTCGGGCAGCCATCTTGAGCTTATGACGACGTCGTTTTCTTTTGCAAAGGGTATTAGTTTTGCAAATTCTTCGGGTGTTATGGCCAAGTCTGCGTCTACAAAGCCTACGAGGTTGTGTTTGGATCGTCTAAAGCCTTCTCTGACTGCGAATCCTTTTCCGCCTATGGGGGTGGCCCAGGTTCGTACGTTGTTGTACTTGGTTGCTAGATCTTGCGCTACTTTTTCTGTGCCGTCTGTGCAACCGTTGGGCACGATTAGGATGTCGAAGTTTGGAAAGTAGTTGGCAAAAGCTTTGACCGTGCTAGGGAGTCTATTTTCTTCGTTGTATGCGGGAATGACGAGTGTTATCATAGGTTCTTCTTTACGTACTCTACACTCCTCTTGACTCCTTCTTCCATGGAAATTTTTGGCTCCCAGCCTAGCAATTCTTTTGTTTTTGCCGTGTCTGCTAGGGTTGTTTTGAGGCTTTCGTGGGTTACTGCCTCGTCTCTGAAGACAAAGTTTCCTTCTTTCAATGCTGGGTACTTGTCAAACAAGCCTTGGGCTGGGGCGTAGACGGGTTCTTTGTCGATGCCTAACTCTTTGCAGATCATTTTGTAGATGTCGTTGATGTTGACGCTTTTGCCAACGCCGCCGTTGAATGCTTCCCCTGCTCCTTTTGGGTGGGTGGCTGCCACCACGAATAGCTCTGCCATGTCCTCGACGTGGATGAAGTCTCTTGCCTGGGTGCCATCGCCGTAGATGGTGGCTTGTTTTCCTTGTAGTAAGGGTATTGCTAGCGCGCACATGACTGGTGGTTGTTCGCGCCTAAAATCTTGTCCTTCGCCGTACACGTTGAAGGGTCTGATGATGGTGTAGGGTAGTCCGAAACTTTTGTGGAAGCTTCTGCATAGCAACTCTCCTTGGAGTTTTGATATCGCGTATGCTAGGTGGGGGTTTGGAACGTCGCTTTCTGAGTTTGGGAGCTTGTCGCTTCCTTCGTACACTGCGGATGAGCTAGTGAAGACGAACCTGCAGTCTTTTGCTGCCGTTCTTCGTGCCATGTCTAGCAAGCTTGCGGTTCCTTTGACGTTCACTTCCATGGTTCCTACCATGTCGTTGCTGCAGTCGGGTAGGGCGTTCATGGCTCCAAGATGGAAGATGAGGTTGGCGTCCTTGATTGCGGGCGCCACTTTCTCTGCTTCTATGACTGATGCGCGTATGATCTCTCCGGTGAAGCCTTTGAGGTTGGTGTCGTATCCTGCTGAGAAGTCGTCCACGATGACGACGTCATGATTGTCTTTTTCTAGTCTTTTAGCAATGGCACTTCCGATGAATCCTGCTCCACCTGTAACAACGCATTTCATACAAGAACGCTAGGAGGATGGTTTTTAAAGGTTTTCACCATGTTTATATTTCGCACATTGGTATTTGTCCTATGGGCGAATTGTTCGTACGGGGAAGATTGGACTGGGAGAACCCCACTATGGACTTTCCTGACCAAGATGGGGATGTTG
This sequence comes from Candidatus Woesearchaeota archaeon, assembly GCA_002687275.1. GTDB lineage: Archaea > Nanobdellota > Nanobdellia > Woesearchaeales > ARS49. The sequence goes on along the minus strand of NYZT01000050.1, from coordinate 1,806 downwards.
CGATTAGGGCGTCATGGAGAGATTTCAGCGAGTCAACAGAGCTTGAGTTCGACCAACTTACCTACATGGTGTTGCCGGGACGATCAGATCTTTGCTTTCGGCCCTTTAGACTTCCTGTTCCTTTTTTGGATGGGGCTAGAAAGAGCTATCATCATGTTGACAACCAAGGAAGTTCCATCACCCACAGTCAAATTGAGCTTTCCGAGCAGTCCATGTCCACGACTGAGGCATGTGTTGCCAAGATCTACCCTAACCGTGAGGTGCGGATAAAATCAGACGCTCCGGCGTACCTGTTCACCATGGTCAATGCGTCCTCACGCTACAATTATTTGAACGTAGACGACTGGGTACATCCGGAGGAGGGCAACCATCGTGCTGTTTGGGAGCAAAGACCTAATCATAACATCCACGTTGACGGCAGAGCAATCATCTATCCGCATGCTGCTGCGTTCAGAACGCCTGGCTGGTGGTGTGGTCAGTGGAACCGCGCACTAGAACTATCCATTGGCGGAGGAAGGTTTGATCCTGTTAACCTTAGAGGAAAAGAATACATGCATTGGCACACGCACATCATGGAACCCATGATCGGGTATGCTGGGGGTGGCCAGTCTGGAACTGAGTTTTTCTTTATCGCTGATGAAGAGGGAGACGATGTTGTGCCTGCAACACCACGAGAGGAAGACATGCCCTCAGAGTACCGCGGTCACCTCTTCCCAATGCGTGAGGGAGACGTTTTCATACCTAATATCTATGTGCCGCACAAGGTTATCTTTGAGGATCCGCGCACCTATCACCCGTTCTGGCATCTGACGCTGAACTACGCTGCAGACCAATCAAAATTATTGCACGAGCTTCCTGATGGCGAGCGAGTGTTGTTGGAAGCTGATTAGCAAAGGTTTTTATTTCGTCTTCGAAATGTCTGGTCCATGCCAAAGATAGAGCTTCCAAAACCAACTGTTATTCTTGGTGGGGGCATTAGTGCATCTGGAAAGTCAACACAGTTCTATCCTCTCGTTGCCAAGGTAGCCGATGTGGGGTACTTGGAAAAGGACGTGTTGAATGATGAGTTCCTAAGACAAGAGGGTGCAGATACAGGGGGCATAAGGAGATACAGATGGGACGGAGAGATACTCCCCCGTGATGATTCTAGATACTTTGGCGAGGTAAAATTCCAATCATATCGCTTTATGCTAGTGTTTGCTAAACAACAAGCTGAGTTAGGCAACAGCTCGCTTCTTGAGGGTAACTACTGCAAGGAAATACGGCAGGGATATATGGGAGAGGTTGTAGAGCCATTCTTCGATGGTGTGGATTGTCGCATCAAAATCTTGTGGTGTCACGCTCCTCAGGAAGTCATACGCGCGAGATGTATCCGCAGAGCCGCGGACCGTGACAGGGCAAAGCTAGAGTCGGATGACGCGTGGAATGCGCTTATTGAAGAGCAGCCACCGATTCCTCCTGAATTGGCACAATACGACCACGTTTTGCTAGACACGCATAACAACACTCCTGATACAAACGTGGCGATTGCTACGGATTATCTCCTTAACCAGCTTGTTGAGTGATCGTGTTCACCGCATCAGCAAATGTATACTTCTCATCGACTTTGATGAATCTTACGCCGACGGCGAGGGCTGCGGCCTCGTCGTATTCTGTGTCGCCGATGAAGACGCACTTGGCGATGTCGATGTTATGATCCTTGATGGCTTGTTTGAGCATGCCTGGCCATGGCTTCCTGCACGTGCACGTTTTGTGGATGTGCTCGCACACGTAGATGTCGTCAAACAAGTCCCCAAAGGCTTCCTT
>NYZT01000049.1 GCA_002687275.1 Candidatus Woesearchaeota archaeon | reverse complement strand
GCCTGAGTTTCCTTGGCCTACTTTGTCGCCTAGATCGTATCTTTCGTGGTCAAAGTAGCCCTGGTCTGTCTCTATTTGTTTGAGTTTTTGTAGGAATTCCACTAATTCTGCCTGGTCAGCAAGGGGCATCTCCAGAGTATAGTCAATGATGCCACTATTCATTGTATCTGGCGCATGTACTGGCGCAGGTATGCCTTCATCCTCGAGGCGTCTTAGTTTTGAGCGAAATGACTGCACCTCACGCAAGGTGTCTGCAGGATTTGTATCTTCTATGTAAGCAGAGAACGTTAAGAATACGCTAGTATTGTTTTTTTGCATATCTAGACTGACATAGCCTCCACCAAGATGGTTCAGCCAGCCAGCTTGAGATTCTAACTCGCCTTGGTTGAATTTTTTATTTCCCTCTTCTGTGGTAAGTTCGCATTCTTCAAGGGCGTGAGAGGGTAGATCTCCAAATACCTCTTCCATGGCTGCCTTTAGGTCGATAGCAGGCCTCTCTAGCGGTTTCACACGCCAGAACTGATAGTGTTCATTCTCCCACTCTAAGTGCATAGTAATATGTTGATTTTGCCCTTTATAAAGGTTTCTACTATCACCACTCTAAAGTGACTATTTATAAAGAGACTTATTGGAGTATAGATAGAGGGATTTTGCCACTTTCTGGCATGTCGGCACGGTCTATGGCTTCGTCGATGCTAGTGCAGAGTTGTCTGTGTGCCTCAACGCGCTCATCGTCAGGAAACGTGTCTAGGTAGGAATCTGCAAATGCTGCTGTTCTCTCAGTTATCTCACCAGCAGGCAAATCGCTCATGTTTTGCTGCATGTCGACGAGTTGAGAGGCTCCTAGAAAGTATTTCATAGAATATACAGTCAAAGCGCCCTTTTAAACCTTCTCTTGAAATTGTCGTACGATTTCGTCTTTTTCTAGAGGTTTTTTGAGAGTTAGCACGCCTGCCGTGAGAAAGGCCTTAACCATGTCATGAGCGGTCTCCAGCTGTTCTCGGGTATGGAACACCCTATACGACATCTCTATGCCAGATATCCCTGTGACAATACCTACCGCCATTGTGTGCTCAGGATTGAGTTCGATATGTGCAGGGACGTACTTGGCGAGTTTCTCCCTATTCTTCCCCAGATCTTCTGTGTCTTCTAGCTTAAGGAGTTCTGCTGCAACAGAAGAATGGTCTCTACCCATCACGGTCATATACACCCCTCCTGTTTCAGTGTTTACGAGCACGCTAAACACGTTGAGGGTTTGTCTGCCAATAGCGGAGGCAATCACAGCTTTGGTTAATTTTGGTGTTGGCTGGATCATACAAAGAGTGTACGGCTGGCTTATTTATACGTTTCCGTGCCAGTCGGGGGCGTGGATGGCACTTTTTTTATTCTTACGGAAGGGGACGTATTGGCGCATGACGTTGTGGAAGGTCTGGGTGAAGATTAGCACGCGCTCTTTGCCCTCTTGCCGGTAGTCCTCGTCCATAGCCTTGACAAGCTCGCCCCACTTCCACCATCTCCATTCTTTGCCCTCCTCGTTGAGGGCAAAAGGAACGTCCCTGTCAGGGTCGTAGACTGCCTCGAACACGTAGACCCATTCGTTGTTGCTGGCCCTGCTAGAATGGTGTAGCTTTCCTACGCAGTTCAGATCGAGCGTGTCGGGAAGGGTTTCTGCACCTTGAAACAGCTCTTCTAGCGTCTCTCTGCTTCCAGTCTCAAGAGGTAGCTCAGGCGTTAGGCCTATAGTTCTTGAGTGTCCGGCCGCGCCAGGCTCCCACTGACCTGCCCCACGGTCCATTCTATCTGAGCGACGTTTGAGCAGCACCTCTTTTTTGGTGGCATTGCGATAGATGAATATTGCTGTGGCGCGGTGGAGCCTTCCCGGTACATCATGCGCGACTTCGTAAGGAATGGGACCGAGAACTTCGTCTTTGATAGTTACATGGACTATGTCCCCCATAGAAAGTTGGTAAGAGGTCGGTTTATAAGATTACGCGCCTAGCTGGCCTGCGGTGAGGCCTTTGCGTTCGACGATTTGCCTGATGACTTTGTTTTGGATTTCCATGGGCATGCGTTCGAACATCTGGTCAGAGAGGGATGACGTGCCTCTTCCTTCTGTTGCACTGCGCAAGTCTGAGCTCCACCCTAGCATTTCTGCAACGGGTAGCTTTGCTTTGACGATGGCTGCGTTGCCTTCTTGGCCGAGGTCTAACACTTGGCCTCGCTTGTTCATGACGAGTTTGGTTAACTCGCCTGTGTATTCTTGTGGTGCGTCTATCACGTGCACTTGGAATGGTTCGAAGAGTGTGGGTGAGGCTTGCATCATGGCGCCTTTGATGCCCTCTCTCATTGCAGGATAGATTTGTGCTGGTCCTCTGTGGATGGCGTCTTCGTGTAGTTTTAGATCGGCGATGGTTACTTTCATTCCCATGCAAGGTTCTCTTGCGAGCGGACCTTCGTCCATGACTTGGTGGAAGCCGTCTACTAATAATTCCATGACTTCTCCTATTTGGACGATTCCTTTGGTTGCATCCACAAAGATGTTGTTTTTGTAAACATTTCTTACGGCGAGTGCTTGGTCGTTGGTGTAGCCAACGTCTACGAGTGTGTCTCTGACTGCCATGTCTTTTTTCTTGATCTTGCCTTCTGCTAGATCTCCGTTTTTGATGAGTTCTTGGACGGCAGGTTCTAAGGGCTCCACCTTGATGTAGATGCGATTGTGCTTGTTGGGTGTCTTTCCTTCGGTTTCTGGGCTTTCCTTGCCGCAGGTTTCTCGGTACACAACAATGGGTGTGCCGCTTTTGATTTGTAATCCTTTTTCGGTTATGATTCGGTTTTCGATGATTTCTAGGTGGAGTTCTCCCATGCCAGAGATGAGGTTTTCGCCGGTCTCTTCGTTGATTTGCACAACAACAGAGGGGTCTTCTTTGTTGACTTTTTTGAGTACTTCTACTAGCTTGCTTAGGTCTTGTGGTTTTGCCGGGCTGATGGCTTTGGTGATGACGGGCTCGAAGATGTGCTTCAATTCTTCGAAGGGTTGTTCTGGCTCAAAGGTTATGGTTTCTCCTGCGTCGCCGCTGATGCCCATGAGCGCTAGTACGTTGCCTGCAGGTACTTCGTTTACGATTTCTGGTTTTACGCCGTTGTACATGAGTACTTGGGCTACGCGCTGGTTTTGTTTTAGTCCGTTAAGGTAGACTTGGGTGCCGTCTTTGACCGTGCCGCTATATAATCTTCCGGCGCTGATCTCTCTGCCTGATTTTGGATCTATCAAAACTCGTGTAATGATGAAGGCTAGTTTGCCGTCTTTGTTGCAGTTTTCAAGGTCTTTGCCGAACTCGCTGTCCATCTCTCCTTTCCAGATTCGGGATATTCTGTATTTTTGTGCTTCGATAGGATTTGGCAGGTGTTTGATGACCATGTCTAGCATTACCTCAAACAAGGGTGCCTTGTCCCAGAACCATTTTTCTCTTTCTTCTTTGGGTTTCTCGTAAGCGTCAAGGATGTCTTTGAAGGATACTTTCTTCTTTTGCATGTATGGTATGCTTACCGCCCAGTTTTCTCTTGCGCTGCCAAACGCAACGGATCCATCTTGGATGTTTACTTTCCATTTTTGTTTGAACTCTTCTTCTGCGATGGCTTCGACGAGTCTGTTGAATTCTAGGATTAGGTTTTGGATTCTTTCCTGGATTTTTTCTGAGGTGTATTGCATCTCTGTGATTAAACGATCTACTTTGTTGATGAAGAGAACGGGTTTTACTCGTTCTCTGAGCGCTTGTTTCAGCACTGTTTCTGTCTGGGGCATGATGCCTTCGCTTGCACACACTAGGACTACGGTGCCGTCGATGGCTCTCATCGCTCTTGTCACGTTGCCGCCAAAGTCTACGTGGCCTGGCGTGTCGATAAGGTTGATTAGGTATTCTTTTTCTTGGTATTCGTGTACCATGGACACGTTTGCTGCATCCACGGTCATGAGTCTTTCTTGTTCGTCTGCGTGCTGCCAGGTTGCCATGCCTGCTTTGAGGTCTCCGGCTGCTTCTTCTGACATGTGGCCGGATGCTGCGAGTAGGTTGTCTGTTAGGGCGGTGTTGTTGATAACCATTCCCTCGGCAACGAAGTTGCGATGACCTGGGACGCTTAGGTCGTAGACAATAGATTCTTGCACGGTTTCCAAACTCAATACTTCAACAAAGGCAAGATCTCCTGTCGTCAGCTTGTCAATCATCTGTGTTTGTAATCCCTGATTTTGCATGTTTTGCCGGAGTCTTCGCGCAGTAGGGAGGGTGGGCGTCAGCTGAGCGTTTTCATACCTGTAATAGTGATGGTCTATCGAAGCCATGGGAACCTTTCGGGTCTGAACAAGCTTGGTTGAGAGCGGAACAGTATCTAGAACAAGGCTTCCTTGGACCTTGCGAGAGAGTAGCTCGGCTTTTTGCTGTTTTGCGGAGAGTCCAAACCCAATCTTTTTGGTGAAGTGTTGGGCAGCCAATCCACTAAGGTAGAGCGTATCTTTTTGCACAATACTTTGGCAACCGAAGCGCAGCAATAACAATTGCAACCCTCGAAGCATCTCTGGACTAACACTAGTAACGGATATAGCCCCTCTTGATTTCTCTACCGTTCCATCGCAGTCAAAGTAGGCCCGAACAAAGGCCGCGACACAATCCGTAGGAGATTGTGTTAGCAGCGAAGAAACACATATATTGTGGCTTTTCTTCTTCAATGGATAGTCAAATAAGGAGCTTAGCAAGAATGACAGTCCTGCGTTTGTGAGATAATACGGCGTTCTTCCTTCATATGTCTTTAGGGAAGGCCGCACTCCGATTTCTTCACAAGCCCGCTCAAACTGCTTTCCTAACTCTGGTTTTCCGACAACAAATTTGGTGCCGCTGCCGTCTCCGCACATAAGGCCTGCCAGGATAAATAGAGTTTGTGGATTTCTTGGTAACTTTATTGACTTGGTACTTTTTGTTGATCTTCTGAAGCTGAGGGATTCAGTGATATCATATACTTGCGCTTCTTTGAGACCGAATAGTTTGGCCAAATGAACCAAATGGCTTATTGCGTACCGATCTTGCCAGAGGCCGTGGTAGAACGATTTTGGATGCACGCCTAACTGGTTGGCTATTGTTTTAATACCGTGCTTTTTGATGCGCTCTTTAAGTTGTTCACTTATTGGCGCGGTTACTTTCACGTAACATGCGGATTTTGATAGCTTCTGGATTATGAGCTTTTTCACATCATCGCTCTTGGTTGCTAGTTCCCTAGCGCAGATGACTCGCGAGCCAAGCTTGAGTTCAGAGGCTTCCTTTTGGACAAAGTCCATATCTTCTAACACCCAGTACTTGTGCTCGGGTGTCGTGGTTACGGTCAGGCCATTGCGGAGTGTTGCTTTGATGCATTGCCCTCCTGCGAGTTTCCATGAGTGGCTAACTTCTTTTTCTTCGAGCTTTCCTGTATCTTTATTGAGAGAAAAAACAGTAAGTCCCTTTCCTTTTATGTCATAGACTATTTCGTTTTGATCTTCTCGCACTTTTCTGCCGGCTTTTTCAGCCCAAGAATGTATTTCTTTTGCGGTTACCCATCTACCGCTTGTTAGCCCAACGCGCGTTCCTGGAGCGACGCATTTGCCGTGGTGGATGTGGGCTGAGGTAGCGATGTTTCTAATGTTTTCTCTTTCCGTGCTTAATCGCTTTAATTTTTCTATTTTTGTTTCAGCCATGGTACATGTCGTGTAGTGTTTTGTACTCTATGATTTCTTTTGGTGTGAACCAGATCTTGATTTCTTTTTCTGCCTCTTCTTTGTCGCCTGAGGCGTGGCACATGTTTGCTAGTGCTACGTTGATGGAGTCTGCGAACGCTCTGCTGTAGTGTCCGTAATCTCCTCTGATGGTGCCGGGTGGTGCGTCTTTTGGTTCTGTGCCGCCCACCATCTTTCTAACCACTTCTATGGCGTGGACGCCTGAGATGACCATAGCAATTATTGGCTGGCCTGAGAAGTCGTTGATTAGCTTGTCTCGGACGTGGGGTCCGTTTCGTTCTGCGACGTCTGGGCCGTAGTGTGTGTCTATGATTTTTTTGGTTGGGACCACGAGTTTTAGGGCTACGACTTTTAGTCCGGCCTTTTCAAATCTACCTATGATTTCTCCGGATATCTGTCGCTTGACTGTGTCTGGCTTTAGCAATACTAGCGTGTGTTCGTTCATTTTTTCTCCACTTTTGCCGCTTTGGGTGCTGCCTTAGCGTCTTTGGGTGCTGCTTTTTCCCGGCGGGCGGTTCTTGTCCAGGACGTGTGTCTTGGCTGTCGTTTTAGTTTTTGTAAGTGTTGGATGCACTTTCTTGAGCAGAAGCTGAACATTCTTCCGTCGTTCTTGACGTATAGCGTTCCTGTTCCTATTGCGATGGTGTTTCCGCAGAACGAGCATCGTGCCATTATCCACCCCTTCCTGACTTGTTGAGCGGTCTGGCTTCAAATTCTGTCTCTCTTAGTAGTAGGATGTCTTCTTTTTGGACTGGCCCTTTGACGTTTCTTCTTAATATCTTGTCCTTGTCGCGGCCATCTAGAACTCTGCAGCGTACCTGGGTTGCCTCTCCCCTTGCGCCTGTTCTTCCTATGATTTCTTCTACGCGGGCAGGGGTTGCTTGGGTAAATCGTACCGCGCCTGCTTCTTTTTGTTCAGGCTTGTCCCTTCTTGTTTTTTTGGGCTTGTCTTCACTCTGTTCTTTTTCAGCCATTATTCTTTCTTCTCAGGTTTGTCTTCCTTAGGTTTTTCCTTCTTTTCTTCCTTCTTCTCTGGCTTTTTCTCTTCTTTTGGTTTTTCCTTCTTCTCTTCTTTCTTATCTTGCTTTTTTTCTTCTTTTGGCTTTTCCTTCTTTTCTTCCTTCTTTTCTGGCTTTTTCTCTTCTTTTGGCTTCTCTTCAGGAACACCAATCTGTGCGATTAGTTTTTCTGCGTCGCCTGGCTCGGTCACTGCTACTGCGCTTGTTGGCACGCCTATGCCTGCCGCCACGCCTAGCTCTTCCTTGTTGACGAGGTTTACTAGGGGAACTTCTTTTTCTTTTGCTAGAGGACCGATGTGCATGATTACTTCTGGTGGGGAGACATCACTTGCTAGAACTACTAGTTTGGCCACTCCTCTCTCTAGAGCTTTTGTAACCTCATTCACTCCTCGCTTGATCTTTCCTGTATTTCTTGCTGTTTCAATGGCTTCCAATGCCGTGTCTTTTTGGTCCATAGCGTCCTCCTCGAGGATCAGAAACCCTCGCTCAGGGTGTTTGCACCCTTCATCACTGGTAAGATTGGATGCACGCAGCTCCTTTATAAACTTTTGCTTAGGTTTATAGTTAAGACTAGTTTTTTTCTAGCATGCCGACGGTGTTGCGAGCGTATGGAAAGGGTGTTGGAAAGAAACCTATTGCCGAGCTTCTTGAGGGTGTTAAGAATGGTTTTGCGTTCTTGGGTCCGGTTAGTCCTGAGGAATATAAGGCATGGTTGGGATCTCTAGATAGCATCGCAAAGGAACAAAATTTATACGTGGCAACCCTTGTCCAAGAACATGCCATGAGTCGATATTTTGAGGTGTGCTGTCAGCATAGAGAACCAGAAAGCCATACTGGCGACGTTTGTGATTTTATCGGGATTGTGCAGGTAGGCATCTACCAACGCGGGACCAGGCTTAACGTTTTTACCACAGACTTTCCGAACCACATTGTTGTGTATGATCCTGTGCGGGGCGAGCTAGACCCAGACCAGCTAGGGACCTTCTTTGTTCAGTACAAGCGCGTTCTTGTGCTACCCTTTGGCACCGATCCTCTTGTCGACTGGTCCTCGCCCTCGCGAGACCCGCCCACTAAGCGAGCGATCATACCTGCGTTTGGTGGCGCACCCGTGAGATACAACTGGAACGTTGAATAAACTTTTTATCCTACGCGTTCCCAGAACGTAACATGCCTGAGCTTATCGTTACTAAGTTGACAGGGGATACCTCTACGTTTGATAACGTTATAGCAGAGTTAGACCCGCTAGAAAGGGAGAACATAGGCGCAAATATGGTGTTCATGACCGTTGGAGAGCGCGACTGGAACATCCACGAAATGCAAGCGTACCTCTTTCAAAAATCACTTTTTGTCTGTGTCTACCGCCAAAACGATAGAAAATGGGACGTGCACACGAGTGGAGTGTGCGGTCCAGGGTCGCGGCGATACGAAACGCAAGTGACCATACGCCCCGGGTCAATCGATGTTAATCTAGGTCTGTACCCCATACTAAGAGAGAAGACACGCATCAGAGAGCCGTTCAAAGATCGGGATGACACGGTTGTTCCTACGGTGATAGGCTATCCTCGCAATGGCGTCGAGCAAGAAGTGCAGTTGCTACGTAGGATGCTGCCTGTTTTTGGCGTTCGCGAAAAACAAAAAGTCATCGTAGTCCCTGTCGGCAGCGATGCACCCATAAGCACGTTAAGGGCGGATTCAGCAGGATTACTATACTTCCCGTTCAACGAAACCGACGGTAGAGTCCAGCACGTCTGGAAACTAGAATAAGCTTTATATTCTCCTAGGGTTTTCCACACAAAATGCCATCGTTCACCATCGCGCATCTGACGGGCACCACGAACAGAATTGAAAACATAGAGCAGGGAATGGCAGGCATCACCGAGGGCATAATCTTCTTGATGGCTAGGCCCGGACAGCGCGACTGGGACGAGAATGACATTCAGGACCGTTCTAGCAGCTCGCTAGCCGTGTGTACGTATGACCTAGAGCAGCACAGATGGGACCTCTACACAGGCCCTGATAATCACGCTTCTGACAATCACATCGAGCGAAGGGTCAACATTGTTGGCGTAGACGTAGACGTAGGATTGTATAGCCACCCCAGGGGCGTGTTTGAGGATCTAGGCAAAGACGTCGTCCCCACGGTGATTGGCTTTCCAAGCGCTCCGCCAAAGGATAATTACAGGTTCGTGAGCCAGGTCATCGAGCGATTTGGCCACCGAAAAGGCCAAAAAGTCGTCGTCGTTCCCACTGGAAGGAAGGACGCTATTGACCTCATGAAGCGTGCAGATGATAATAGGGGCTTCTCGTTTTTTGCTGTAAGCACGCCTTCTAAGCTACGTACCGAGTACGAATGGCAGTTTGAATAAGCAACCTTATATATAACGCAGGGATTTTTTTCATAATTATCAATGTTTGTCGTCATTATCCGCGAATTTTGGTAAGGTTTATATAGAATATTACTACTCTATGGGAAATACAATGTTGGGAGGAAACACGATGAAGAAAATGTTAATAGCTCTGATGTGTTTGCTAGTTCTCGCGACGAGCGCAGCAGCACTTCAAGTACCAGAAGGAGGAACCATTGCGTTCGGAAATAATAACCAGGATAGAGATGTGAATGCCACAAAGACATTCACAGTCACGAACGAGGACAATGAGACCTCTAGCGTCACGATTACCTCTACCATGGCTAGCAAGTTCAAGACCCAGCTGAGCCCTTCCAACTTCAGTTTGGCCTCAGGAGCAAGCCAGGTAGTCACCGTAACAGTATTTGTGCCAGTAGACTTTGACGCAGTTAATGATAACTTGGATGAGACCGCCTTCAGCATAGGCGCAGTCAACGTCAAAGGAACGCTAGGTACCGGAAATGACACCAGCGTTGCAGCAACACTGCAAGCAGAAAACAGATTACGATTCAGCGATGGAGACGTACGAATCTCCGGATCTTTCTCTAAAACAGAAAGCATCCGAGACAGAGACCGCGTTGATGACCTGAAGCCAGGCGACAGTCTGAAGATCGAAATCGAAGCAGAGAACACTTTCTCTGACAGACGAAGACGAACAGACGGCCCACGCAACATCGACATTGATTTCGATGACGTAAGAATCGACATCGATGTCTCTGGAGCAGAAGACTTCGACATTGACGAGGAAGATGACAGCTTCTCCTTGCCAGCAGACGAGGAAGAGTCAGCAACCTTCACGATAGACATCGAAGATGATGCTAGAGATCGCTCACACAGCGTCACAGTCCGTATTGACGGCCGTGACGACAATGGTGCACGACACGGAGAGCTAATCACCTTCACGCTTGACGTGGAAAGAGACGCTCACGACCTCGTGTTGCGACAGATCAGCTTCACCCCGTTGAGAGTGGCCTGTAACAGAAATGTTATCGCCACGACTTCCTTGCTCAACCGAGGAAGAATCGATGAGGACGAAGCAGGCATCCAAGTAGAGATTCCAGAACTTGGCGTTGTCGAAAGAAGCCCATTGGTGGACATTGACGAAGACGATGAGGCAAGCGCAAGCGTAACCTTCAGCATTGAAGAACGAGTAAAGCCTGGAACCTACGCAGTGCGAGTGTTCAGCGTGTATGACGTCACCACCAAGAACAACTTCAAGGACCTGTCCTTTACTGTTGAAGATTGTGACCAAAGCACGACACCAACTCCGGTAGTTACACCGCCACCCGTGGTAGCCCCACCCGTGGTAACGCAACCGCCAGTTGTCGTGACGCCACCAACCACGCCACCCGTAACCACGACGCCTGTTACGCCTACCGTGCCAAACACCGTAGGAACGAGCAGTACCGCACCAAGTTACACCTGGGCATTGGTTGCAGGCATCATCGTTGTGGCAGCCTTGATAGTTTTCCTGGCTGTTCGCTTTGCCAAGCAATAAATTTTTTCTTATCTTTTTTTACTCTTATTTTTGTAAATCTTCCGGTTTTTCTTGGGCAACGCATATAAAAGATTTTTTTGGCTAAAAAGCCATGAAATACGTGGTCATCATGCTGTTGCTTGCCGTCCCTTGTAACGCCATCGTCATCTCGCATGTTTTGTATGATGCCGAAAGCGAGAGCACTGGTGAGTTTGTTCGTTTATATAACAACGACACCACGTTAATAAACCTTGATGGATGGTACGTTAGCACGCTTACTAGCGAGAAGGACGCAGTTCTAGGGCCTGTTACGCTGTTTCCTGGCCAGTATTACACGGTAGGGGATGTGAACACTAGCGCAGATCATATCGAGGCTATCACGCTCAAAAACACGAATGCAGGCGTCCGATTGATGCACAATAACACTATAAAAGACGTGGTCGGATGGGGCAACCCTCCAGACGGATGGTATGACGGAGATGCATCAGAACCTATAGAAGAAGGCGAGGTGCTGACGAGGACGAGCTACACCCACAACAATCTTGAGGATTTTTCAGTAAAAGATACCTCGTTAAACCTTTCCGTGGAGATCGTGGTGGAGAACAGCGTGTTCATGACAGATGACTCGCCAGCACCAGGCTACCAAATAAAGCCTCGTTCAGGCGAGACACGAGTCATCCAAGTCTTCACCACCGCTCCGGCCGTGTTTTTAAACAAAACCTACCTTCCCAGCGAGGGTGTTGCGCTTCTCCCGCTGCCCTACCATCTCGCCCCAAAAAACTACTCCATCATCACGAGCAAGACATTAACGTTTGAGTATCTACCATTAGAAAGCGTTCGGTTGTTGGACAACAAGCTAACCCTAAGAGGGTTGGCAGGAGCGACGTTAGAAGGAAGCTTGCGCTTCCAGAACGTTGGAAACCTTCCTCTAACCATGACGATGAGGAGCACGCTCAACTTCAGCATGCAGTTGCTGGACAGAGATGTCGGGGTTGGAGAGAATGCTAGCTTGCGTATCCGTGCAACACTTCCTGTGAGTACGATACCGCAAACGTATAAAGGAACGGTTAGTTTTAGTTATTGATCCTTTCGGTTTCTAAAAGATGCAAAGCAACTTCGCTTCAGCCAGCACATCTCACACTGGTCAAGGCCTTCATGGTCCTTGCCAAAGCAAGGGTCCTCTTCCAACTTTAACATCTTAATAGGATTCACAAACAGAGTTAGTGATGAAGAGTATATAAAATCTTCTCATAGGCTTTTAAACCCTCAGAACGTCCTGCATGGCCTTGAGAAATTCTTGTGCGCGAACTCTGAGATCGTCAAACTGCCTGCCAGACATCTTTGCGATGTTTCGGTGGGTGATATCCTTTTGGATGTTGTACAACTCCTCCATGGTTCCCACAACTTTTGGCTTCACCATGCCTTTCTTGACAAGAGTGTCGCGTAACAAAGGCGCAACCCTTGCCGGGCTTGGCGGTAGCTGTCCGTGCTTCATCAATGCAGCGTGGGCGATGTCGATGCACGCCCAGTAAAGGTCAATGCATGCTTGTAAGATGTGCCAGTCTGCGTTTTGCATGGTTACCGGAGCTCTGGCAGCATAGTTGTTCACGCTTTCTTGGGAGGGTCGGATCTTTCCCTCGCGCAACAACACTTGCAAGGGTTCGAAAACACCAACATCATGGAAAACCACGCCATCGCGTAGCATGTTCATCAAGACAGGGTCTCCCTGTCTTGCCTGCTCCCATAAAGTTGAGATCTTTAGCGTGTTGATGTGGAAGCGCTTGCTGATGTCTGCTCCTACTCGTTCGACAATGATACGGTAGGCTTCGATAACAGAAGGGGTCACCGCTCTCGTAAGGTCATCAATAACCAGCAATACATCGATGTCGTGTTCGTGTTGTGGCTCGCCTGTAGAGCTACCAAACAGCACGCAGCATTTCAAGAAGTCAGCCAACTCTTTAACCAAATTGGAAGAGAGCTCTCTCACTAGCTTGGCATCATCAAGATTGATCTTGTGATTATGAACCTCCCTTTTAGGAATACGAAATTCCATAGGAGTAGTGACAAGTACGCTCCTTTTAATGGTTTATCACTCTCCTCAGGTGGGCACACCACATGTGGGCAGTGCCTGGGCGGTGATTACGATACCCATAAATAGCTAGTGTGCGTGGCATATCCCATGCTTTCTGCGTATGCTGAAGAAATAAACGAAGCTCTCGAGACGCTGGTAATTCCAGAAGAGGAAGAATTAGAAGCAGTCGTTGAAGAGGTACCCATAGAAGCGCCAGGCATTCAGTACGAAAGCGTCGACATCACCGAGTACTGGGCCATGCCAGACGCGGTCGATCCAACGTTTTATTACGATCTTGAGCTTCCAGAACAAGTCTACGGTGAGGGACAGGAAAGCTACGAGGTAACCATGGAGGAGCATATCGTTGAGGAGATCGAGGATGCCAAGCTCGCGTACGCACTTAACATCACGCCTGAAACAAAAGGCTTCACCGTGCTAGAACAAGAGCATCGGTACTGGTGGAAGAAGGTAAACCGTCAGTGGATGTTCATGATGTACGATCTTTTAGGGTTGTAAAATTATTTAAAGTAGACCTCTCAACACCCTCTTATGCCAGAGAAAATAAGGACGGACAGGTTTCTTTCAGACATACTCCGAAATCAGATCACCCAAAGCATCCACTACGACACCAAAGCAAACTGGACGCTAGGTGTCTCTGGCGTGCTCATGGGGCTAACCCTTCCCCGCGCAAACAGTTCATTACCCATGCTCGTTATCTTTGCAAGCGCCTCGCTATCGTTTCTAATCTCACTTCTCGTGTTCTTGCCTCCGCGGAGGTTTAAGAGCGATCGCAGAAAAAATGGCCTTATGTACTATCGCGGTTTCTCAGACATGACTCTTAATAACTACATCAAAGCACTTAGCAAATTAAAAACTCAGAAACAAATGACCGAGCAGTACGCAATAGACATCTACAACATGGCCCACTCAAGCGTCATCGTAAAAAAGAAGTTTCTCACGTGGCCAAACAGAATACTCTTTTTTGGCACGCTTTTAGGATTACTGCTCATGCTCTAGGGCTGTAAACTCTGGTTCGTTGACTGTCTTTTCATCATCCTTAAACCGAACGGTTGCTTCGAATTTTTCTCCTGCCAACACTTTGGGAAGCCAGTACTGGTCAGCATCCCACATGCCTTCGTAGGGAATTCTTGTTAGAGGATGCCAGCCCCATATCATTTCCTTTGTGTCTTGTGGTTCGCCCTCCCAGGCGTGAAAACGGTACACCCACACGGTTTGGTTGTTTTCTGTGGTGTGAGGAAAGTAAAAATGAATCTTAGCGTACAGTTCGCAATCTTCCCGGCGGGCGGTGACTCCTCCGGTCTCCTCGCCCAACTCTCTGATAGCGCAGGCCATGCTGTCAACGTCCTCAGGCTCCTCACCCCCACCAGGCATGTTGTAATTCCCCTTTCCCAGCTTTCTCTGTTTCATGCCAAGAAGAATTTTATCTTCCTTGATGAGGATACATAGGGTTGCTTGTTGCATGACACCCTCCAGAGGGGATCTGCTTAAATAGATTCGCTCAGAAGGAGATTCACATACTTTTCGAGAGATTGTCGATGCTCACAATCACTAGGGGCGCTTGCATACCACAAAAGACTATGATTTCCGCGACTGGGAAACTCTGTCTGAACGAAATGCGCGGAGTCTAGGTGTTTAGTCATAGCAATCAAGAATCCTGGCAATCTATTGTTCTTGCCCAGCGTGTAGCGACGCTCACCCAAAGTGCCCTCATGAGAGTACCAGCGCCCACTTGCAAGGATTCCAATATTTCCCGAACCAACCACTAGCGTATCTTCGGTTGCAGAATCATGCAGCAAGAGCTCCACGGTCGGTGCGCTAGAATCGTCCACAAGAGAGTATGATCCTCGGAATGAAACATCAGCCCGATCAGTGGCTGCGCTAATCTTGAACCGCACTTCGTCACCTTTGCGGTATTCTCCCCCTCTGCTTTGATCTAGGACAACTATGCGATTTGTTTCCTTACAGCGCAATAACCAGTCCTCATGTGTCCGTTCTTGGTGAGATATCTTACCCACAAAAACCTGACCTTGAAAATCACTGTCCTGGTAGTTAAAACCCATGTCATCAGAAAGAGTGAGCATTACTTAAAGTTTCGCAACCACTTCTAGTTGTTCATAAATATTATCGATAAGGTCGTACTGTTTGGCTTCTTCCAATGAGACCCAGGCGTGGTCGACTGCTTCGTCGCTAAGCACCACCTCGCCGCCTGCGTGGTCTGCGTATAGACTAATAATGATGGTGCTAAACCCGTTAGGACGGATTAGCGCAAGGTTGGAGACGTAGCCGATGTTCTTGATTTCCAGGCTTGTCTCTTCCTTGATCTCTTTTGCTAAAACCCTTTCTAAGACGGCAAACCAATGATCCTCAGTATCCTTTTTTGTGTGGATGAAATCTTGTTGTTGTACTTTTCCTCCAGGAACGCACCATTTCCCAGGGAATATTTTTTCGTCATCGCTTCGTTTGGTGATCAAAAACTTGTCCCCCTTACGAACTATGCCAGTTACAGATATATAATGCGCCTTGTCTTTCATAAGGGTTGCATCGTGCGAAATTATTTAAGCTATCCCTCAAACCGTTTTGACGATGCAAGAAGAAATCCTTCGCTTGTTCACGACGACACATAACCTGACCTTTACTCAGATCGAAAAATCCTTGGGTAAAAGGTCCAACCATGTTTCCTACCATCTTGGCGAGCTCGTAAAGAAAGGATTGTTGGAGAAAAAAACCAACAGCTACCAGCTCAGTGAGACCGGGGAGAGGCAGCTACCCCATCTTTCCAGCAAGACAAGCGTCGCCATCCCTGTCGTTCTACTGGCCATTAAGCGAAAGAACAAGGTGCTGTTTGTTAAAAGAAGCAAAAGACCGTACAAAGACTACTGGGGGTTGGTTGGCGGCAAGTTGCGGGACAACGAGAGCATTCTTGTTGCTGCTTCTAGGCTGGCCGAAAAGGTAGGAGTGGTTATAGACGGGCCAAAAGTGCATGCCTGCATGCATGAGCAGGTTGTCGGAGAGCAGGTAAAGCATAGCTTCATATTATTCTTGGTGAGCGCCACCACCAAAGACACCCCCACCAATGGCAAGTGGTGTGTCGCCATCCCTGAGCCAGGCATCCCTAGCGATAAGTGGTTGGTGGAAAACAAGCTAGATGAAGAGGCAGACATTCCTTGTGCAGAATTAAGAGAAGGATCGCAAGGGTTGAGAATGGAAATAGAAAAAATAAAAAATTAATCGTACACCGCGTCTAGGTGGTCTTGATATTGGTCTTCTTCCCAGTCCTGCCAGTTACCATACTGATCTGGTTCAGGACTGCCTTGGAAACCAACCGCGCCACTGTTTTCAAGAACATCCGGGTTCTCGCTTACTAGGCCAACGATTCCTACAAGAGCAACCAAGACCACGACAATGACAACGACAGTTTTTTCGTTCATGCAGCACCTGCCCCCTCTTAGTTATTAAAAGATTGCATATGTACTCGGGAAGTATTATATAG
This sequence comes from Candidatus Woesearchaeota archaeon, assembly GCA_002687275.1. Lineage (GTDB taxonomy): Archaea > Nanobdellota > Nanobdellia > Woesearchaeales > ARS49. The sequence continues at coordinate 3,509 of NYZT01000049.1, read as the reverse complement.
CGGTAGGATTCTTATCGCTCATGGCAATACCTTGGGTGCTCATCGCCGTTGCTGTGCTGGTCATCGTTCTTGCGGTGGTTTATTTTAAGCGAAAAGTGAAGCCAAACTACCACGCCGTGTTCACGCTAGGCATAGTATTCCTCATCCTAGGAATGGGTAACGATGACACCTTTATGTGGATTGCAGGTGCGGTTATGTTAATTGTCGGCATAGCCAACAAAGACAAGTGGAAGGTTAAGAAATGGAAGGACATGCGCAAAAACGAACGCATCATGAAGGGCGTCATCATCGCGCTACTACTCTTACTCTTGCTTGCCGGAATCCTTCTGATGCTAAGACCATGAACTTTGTTAAAGACACACCGTTAGGCAAGGGATTGTTTTCTAAGAAGGACATCAAGAGAGGAGAAAAAATTCTAAAATTTTCAGGACCCATCGTGAATGGCAAGGAGGCCCTTCGAAGAGACCTCAAGAAGTATGGTCGCGAGCTGGGAAACGCATTGCAAGTAGGCAAAAATCGATATATCTACTTACAGGACCCTGGAAGAATAGTTAACCATTCCTGCAATCCTAACGCAGGGATAAAGGATGATGTCTTTCTCGTCGCCATCAAAAACATAACCAAAGGAAAGCAGATCATATGGGACTACGCCACAAGCATGGATGAGGACTATCCTGGCAACCATGCCTGGACAATGAAGTGCAAGTGCAGGAGCAAGTTTTGCCGGAAGATTGTCAAAGATTTCAAATACTTGCCCAAGAAATTACAACAAAAGTATCTACAACTAGGCATCGTGCAGAAGTTTATTTCGAAGAAGTATAAGACTATTATAACCGGCACATATAAATAACGGCACTTCCGCCTTACATCTATGAGTGATCATAAGACCACGTTATCATTGTTATTGGTAGCCGTGGTGGCGTTTGCAGCAGTCGCGTTGAACACGCAGATGGCTAACACAGGTATGTACCAAACGCCAAACATCTATTCCTCACAAACAGCGCCAATAAGCTCTTATCGAGGGGTTGCGTACGGACCAAGATGGGCAGAACAGCGAGCGTTCACAACCACGAAAAGAAACGTGGTTGTCTCCAGACAAAACCAAGTTCCTAGTTCACAAGACACAAGAAGAGTGTCCTCATCTTATGGTGTTGGTTCGGAAAATGCCGCCCAGGTACCTTCCTACTCCTCTCGAACCTACCCTTACTCAGGGTATGGACAGCAACCCACCTATGGCTCTAGGACGTACAATAGCGTAGTACAACGCACGCCTTACCAGATTGAGCAAGTGCAAAGACCTTCCTACACGGGAACCAACGCGCCCCTCTCAGGCTACACCGCAGCAACGGGAAAACCAAGATACTACACCTCAACCTTCCAGCGAGACCCTTCAGTTAGCAACCAATACTCAAACACAGGACAGGTTCCCACAACTAATTGGAGATAGCCCCGCGCGGAATCGAAAGGTTTATAAGGTTGGAAAATCTTACTGACCTATGGATATAGAGTTAACCAAAGTGAGCAGCAAGGGCCAAGTAGTCATTCCACAGAACATTCGCGACGAGCTTAAGTTGAAAGAAGGTGAAACCCTGGCCGTCTCAGCGAAAGAAAATCTGGTCGTGTTGCGCAAGGTCGACGCCCACATGAGCCATGACGACTTGAAAACGCTAGCAAGCATCAAGGAAGCCTGGAAGGAAATCGCCGCTGGAAAAAGCACGCGCATGAGAGCTGACAACTTCTTGAAAGAAATCGAGACATGGTAAATGTTGAGTACACGGACAAGTTCAAGAAAGAATTCAAGAAGGCAGATAGGTCTGTGAAGACAAAGGCAGTACTTCAGATTAAGCGAATTGTCAAGGATCCTAAAACAGGGCACCCTTTACGGTACAACCTGACAGGAGAAAGATCCGTGTACGTGAAGCCATTCCGGATAATATACGCCTACAAAGACGGTACGATCTACTTCCTTCGATTCGAACACAGAAGCAAAGTGTATGGATAGCCCCGCGCGGGCTAACCCAGAATGACACGTCAAAAACAGGGCTAATGGACAGAGAAAGCTTATATGCGGATATCACCCTTTTCATCTAATGATACGATATATACTGTTTGATTTGGCAGGAGTTATAGTAGAGATGTACTGGGGCGGGAAAAAAACAGTTGAGGTAGGGACACAAACAGTAGATACAAAAAAATTATACGCACTTTATGAAGGAAAAACATATAACCAGTTCATGAAGGGACAAGCCTCCGAGGAAGAGGTTATTTCGACCTTTCTTGAACACGTAAACTTAGACGCGTCTGTAGAGCAAATAAAGGAAACCATGCGAAAGAATTGTCGGTTTATCAAGGGCATGCCTGAATTGCTTTCAGAACTGAAACAAAAGTATTCCTTAGTTGCTGCAACCAATGAAGGAAGAGAGTGGACACAATACAAGATTGAAGCGCTGAGATTGTCGAACTATTTTCCACTCATCATTGAATCAAATAAGCTTAAGGCCTTAAAGCCATCTGCCGTTTTTTTCAAGAAGGCTCTTGAGCTAATCGGCGCACGTCCTGAAGAATGCGTTTTCGTAGATGACAAAAAAGACAATTGTGAAGGCGCTGAAGAAGTAGGTATAAAGTCCATCGTATTCAGAGATGCAAAACAGCTAAAGGAAGAACTGACCTCCCTTTAAGTCCGTCTATAGCCCCACGCGGAATCAAAAGGTTTAAATATTATGTGTACGTATACACATAATATGTGGGAGAAGATCAGCGTGAAAGACATACTGAGCATTAATCAGCAGTTCGATCGCGGCTCAGTTGTGAACAAAGGAAGCTTGGAATACGCGCTAAAGCAAGCAAACCAGACTAAGAGTTGGCTAAAAGCGTGCGCTCTGCTTGTTCGCGCAGTACTCATCGACCACGTCTTTGAGGAGGGCAACAAGCGCACTGCAGCAGGCATCATGGTCGCCTTCTTTGAACAACAACAGCTCACCTACGATCCAGAACTCGTGGCAAAAACCATCACAGACATACTAATGAAAAACATCACAAGCATAACCCAAATTGAAAGGAGGATAACCCATGCAATCATTCGCTAAACTTGCAAAGATAGGCATAAAGAAGCACCCAGAGATATTTGCCGCCCTAGAAGAATTTGAAACCACCAAGAAAATACCCAAATTTTCGTACAGGAAGCGAATCGACCTAACGATCGATGAGAACGTGCTACGAAAGTTCAAGCAGCACTGCAAAGACAGAGGCCTAAACATGAGCAGAATTGTAGAAAAGCACATGCAAAAGGAAATGGAATAGCCCCGCGCGGAATCACGACACTAGGGGTTGATATCGAGGGCTAATAAGGCGCTCTGCGCATACAGCTTGAAACTGAGTCTACACCCCCACCGAGTAATGTATATAGAATATTCTTTTCCAAGATCTAATGGCTAAGTTACTACATCAATCTCAGGATGAGAATCAATAGGCCAATCACCAGGATCAGCAGACGCCACTACATCAATCTC
>NYZT01000048.1 GCA_002687275.1 Candidatus Woesearchaeota archaeon | reverse complement strand
TGCTTGCCTATCTTGTCAAGAACGGGTTTGACGTTATCGATATTGACCACAATCGTGACACCAGCAAGATAGGTATTTTAATGGAAAGAGAGATTAGGTAACACCACAACCTCTATATACCTCCTTCCCTTTCCTCTCCCCATGAACCTCCGTCCGTATGCTCCTGTTGTCGTCAGGGTTGGTGTTAGCCTTGTCTTCATATGGTTCGGGATCAACCAGTTGCTTAGTCCGGAAACATTTTTGGGCTACGTTCCAGTAATGCTTGACGCGTATGCTGAGACGTTGTTGTTGGTGAACGGGATTGCAGAGCTCGTGTTAGGCATCATCCTTCTTTCTGGTTTCTTGACCAGACCTGCTGCGTTATTGTTAGCCCTTCACTTGGCAGGCATCACGGTTAGTTTGGGTTATAACGAGATTGCAGTGCGAGACTTCGGTCTTGTGCTGGCTACGTTGTCTGTATTCTTGCATGGCAAGGATAACTGGGGCTCTACTTCACAATAAGCGTGCCTTCCATGTCTCTATGGCCGTGTCCGCAAGGTATGGAGCAGCGGTAGGAGTACTCTCCTTTCTTTGAGGCCACAAACTCTGCGGTTACCGGCGTCTTGTCCCTGAGTTCCATGTTCAAGCCAAACTCACGTATGCGTAGGCCATGGGGTACGTCCCTACTCCAGGCGGTTATCTGGACACGATCCCCTTGGTTTACTTCTATGGTTGATGGTTCGTAGCCAAACTGAAAGGCTTCTATTTCAAACGTTTTGAGTACTTGCTCGCCTTCTGGCTGAGGTTCTGGACTAACTTCAGGAACTTCTGGTTGTTGATCACCAGAAGAAATAGGCACGGAAGCAGGCACTCCTGTGGGTTCTCTCATATCTGCAGGAACACGATCTACATGCACTTCAGGTGCAGCACAAGCCACCAACAATATCAATAGCAGTTCCCATCTCATGTGTTTAAACTCTAACAATGAGTATATATAGGTATGGTTTAAGCTATCCCTTACAAGTGGGGCTGAATTAACTTATATCTAGGAGACATTCCCCGCCCTATGAGAGGCGTTATGCTGGCAGCCGTTCTTCTTGTGTTGGTAGCCTGCTCGCCCCAGGTTCATGAGGTGTTGGTGTGGCAGCCTACCGCTCCGTACAACCCAGATGGTTATACGCCAGTTGGCGCAGTGGTTGTTGAGCCCAGCGCACCTCGAGAATCTATTCAGGTGGGGACCTATCGCTCAACACTAACCGAGCACCGAATGATTATTGCTCCAAATAGCATCACCATCGAGCGGTATCCAGAACCCTTAATCATGACCTACCATTCTTACAACCCTGCTGAAGAGCAGATCTACGTCACCCTAGTGTCTGGACCCCGAGCCGGCGAGAGATTTTTCTACGAACTCAAGATCTACGCTAACGGCATCTCGTTTGGCAACCCTCCCGAGATGTTTGAGTTGGTTAGTCGGTGATCGGCCACCAACCGCTGACGCCTATCGCACGAGTTCATGTGGGATAGCTTACCCGGTAAGAAATTCTCAGGCTGATAAGGTGGCAACATAGTCGTCAAAGGTCTTGGCCTTGTTTGCCGCCGCGAATCTTGAGCGATCTTCCTTAAATGCCTTGGCGCAGGCTCGAGATGCGATTTCACCGTACTTTACAAAGGTTGCCTGCCATGCAGGGATTTCATGGCAGAGAATCTTCGATGAAAGAGCGACGTTTGCGTCTTGTAAATCAACACGATACCTTCTGTGGATGGCTTGGCCCGCCTGCATGAGTGCTACTTTGTGGACCATGTTGCTTGTGGCAGCATCCATCTTCCCATCTGACCAGTGTTGGGGCATGATTCCTTGGAGTATGTCATCCATCAAACCCCTAGTTGCGTAGCTAGAGGTGAAGCTGTTGGCAGCGAAGGTTGCTCCCTTCTCTATTGCCTCAGGAGTCCAGTCTCCACCACGTACCCAGTCAAAGAAGTGGGCACGAATCTCTAGCAAGGTCACGACCTCTAATGTAGAATGTAAGGCTTGGGTCTTGGCTGCCGCTAGCTGTCTTGAGTTTGCCTTGGTTTTCTTTTCGTAAAATTGTGTCTCCGCTTTGTTAGCTCGCATGCCGTTGCGGGTCTTTATTTTCCACAACTCACTGTTGTACATGAAATCTAGATGGTCTATCTCGTGGCGCAGCCAGTTAAGGTCTGTTTGCTCCCAGTGCTCCAGGAGACTCTTCCTCAGACTAGTCAGCATGATTCTAACCGGCTTGGCGTTGTTGACCACAAAATTTCGGTAATCTTCCCATGTGGAACCCCTTTCGGTCAAGAATTCCTCAACGACTTTGGGATCTTTTTGTAGCGCGTAGTACTCGTCGACACATTTTTTGGGTTCCCTTAGGAACCTTAGGACTTGCGGGTCATTACCTGGTCGGCCGATAAAATCGCTAACCAAAGAAAAGAACGTCGTTACGTCTTCATAATTGGAAAAAAGCGAGTTCGTGAAATTGTCGCGCACGTTAGGAAGCGCGTTGATGATGACGGTTTGCTCTTCGCCACTCACGAACGCAGAACCGTCACAATTCTGGGTTCCGCACCACTGAATCACAAGGTCGATGTTCTCAGGCACTTCTAGACCTAGTTTTGTTCGCTCCTCCAGGCCCTCATCTATTGCTTTCTTAGCGCTAGGTTTGAGCTTGGCGAGGCCTCTACACGCGTAAATATCCATAACGTTAATATTTAAAGGGGACTATATAAAGGTGGCTAAACCCCCTGCTTCCATAGCATGTCAAAAAAGCCTTTGTACGAGGCTGCCGCTGCAGGCTCTTCAATCAGGAATCCGAAAGGTTTGTCTGTGTAGATGTTGATGCCTACGCGTGATCCACAGATGATCGTCTCTGTGAACTCGTCGAATTTGTGCGGGATGAGTCTTACAGTGGTGAGCTTCTTCTTTTGCAAATACTCTGCCCAGTCACTTATAGAATTATGAAAAAGAAGCTTGGCCCGGATTCCTTTCTCTATTCTTCTCCGGTGAAAGCCATCCCAAAAGTGATTGCCGAGAATATCAGCAGATATACGCGCGCCCCCATAGGAAAAATACTCCTTGCTGTCGGTATCCAGGATCGTCTGCATCAACTCCCGCACCCCTCGCGTTCCCTGAAACACCGTGCCCTGGGGCTTTGCGGTCGCAAGCTGCCTGCGTCGGTCTAGCTCTGGAAGGAGCTTTCGGATTTTCTCCTTCTTTTCATCAATGAATGCTAGGAGGTGCTTTGGTGGCACAGAAGCGTATCGTCTCACCTTGCCCTCGAGCACGTAGGTCACCAATCCCTTGTCCGCGAGACTGTGCAACGCTCGGTGGACCACGGCGTTGTGCAGGCCCGATTTTCCCACAACCGGGCCCGCAGAGGAGGAACCTACTTCTAGTAGGGTGAGGAAGACCTTGATTTCTGCCCCCGTTAGGCCAAGGTCTTCTAACACCGCCGTGTTCATACTTCAAGAAAATTAGCCCCCTATAAAAGCCTTTCTATTTATAGTCACAATTGCGACTACAGTTATTGATATAGCCTGCACACCTCTAGAAATCAAGGGGTGAAGTAGATGAAACAATTGAGTATCATAGTGTTACTGCTAGCATTTGCAGGCTGCGCGAGCGGCGCTGCCACAGCAGATCAACCTATCAAGATCGGAGGCATCCTGATGATGTCTGGCAAGCATGCCACCTGGGGTGTGAATGCAGAACGGGGGGCGAGCATGGCCATTTCTGACATTAACGCAAAAGGCGGCGTGCTAGGAAGGCCTTTGACCTTAGTGGTAGAGGACAACCAGGGCGACAACGCCAAGATAGCAGTAACAGCGTTACACAAACTTAACAGCGAAGGCGTGAGGTTCGTTTTGGGGCCTAACTGGTCGCCATCTGGGCTGTCAGTAGCGCCGGTAGCATGTGAGGAGGGCATCGTCATGATCTCACCATCGCTAGGCGTGCCAGGATTCAACGAGGAGTGCGACTACATCTTTAACCTGTGGCCGCATGACGACAAGCTAAGCAGCATTGTTGGCAAAAAAGCAGCATCTTACGGCCAGGTTGCAGTGCTCGGCTCACAGCAGGTGTGGGAACACACCCAGGCAATGGCTGCAAAAGACGGTGCAGAAAAAGCAGGCAGCACCGTGCTTTTGGAAATAGCGCAGGAAGGCGAGCGAGATTTCAAGGCAGAGTCCACCAAGATAAAGTCATTTGAGCCTGACGCTGTCGTGCTCACGGCGTACTCCAACATCGATATAGCAGGAAAACGCATCCGCGAGATGGGAGTAGAGGTGCCGTTTTACTCTGTGATCCTGGACCAGGACTTGGTAAGCAGAGCACCTGAAGCGTTTGAAGGGACTGTGATCGCTACCTGGTTCTCTCCATCAGAAGCGCACGTCGCTAGGTACCGAGCAGCCTACTTTGAGGAACCCGATCTTGGCGGTGCAGACACTGGCTACGACGCAATCATGCTGCTGGCTGAGGCTATGGAAGCTACCCGAAGCACGGATCCCGTCAAGGTAAAAGACTATCTGAACGGTCTGGAGACCTACGAGGGCGTGTCGGGCTTCCTGACGTTTGATGGCGAGGGCGCCGTTACCAAGCCACCTGTGTTCAAGGTGGTGCGAGATGGGAAGATCGTGGAGGAGTGATTTTTATTTTTTTGATTCTTCGCTGATCGAACACTTGGGCAAAAGTTGCGGTAAAGGTTTTGGATCAGGAAAACACGACGTAAAGCTTCTTCTTCCCGCCTTCCGTCTCAATAGTCTTTTCGTACTTGTAGCCACTCTTTTCTAGCATTCTTTGGCTGGCCTTATTGGCCAGCTTTGTTCTGCCATAAATCTTTTTGAGCTTGTAGGTTTTGAAGGCGTACGCTAGCAAGAGTTTGTGGGCTTGCGTTCCCACGCCCCTGCCTCTGAATTCTGGTGCGACTAACGATCCTGTCGTGCCCTCTTTGCCGCGAACGATATGATGGATGGCGATGAAACCGGCGAACATGCCTCCGATGTCGATGGCAAAGGTCTCTTTTGTTCTTTTTTCTTTGGGAACCTCGTACGCGTCTAGTATCTCTTGGACTTCCTTTGCTGCCTCCTCCATTGTTGTGGGATAGGTTGCAAAGAACTTTGCTGCATCCTCATCGTGTGCCTTGAAGTATGCTTCTGTATCTTCCTTGGTTATATGGCGTAGTATGATTTCCATGGGCCTTGTGATGGCGCCGAACTTAAAAAAATGCCGGAAATCTTCCGGTTTTTCCTCCACAACGCATAAAAAACAATTTTTGGGGAAGAGCGCATGGACATTGTGCTGACCAAGCATGCCCAAGACATGATGATAGAACGAGGAGTTTCTATGGTGTTACTTCGCCAGGCCTTAGCAAGAGGGAGCAAGTACAAGCAGCGATCCGGTTGGCTAGCCACATACTCGTACGTCATTATTGCGTATCACGTGAAGCGAAACTGTTATATTGTGAAGACGGTTATGATAAGAAAATGAAAGCATGCCACAAGTGCGGAAAGGGAAATCTTGAAGCAAAAGAGATCGATTACGAATACGGAGAGCGTAGTTTAGGTAGGTTTCCTGCAGAAGTCTGCACTAGTTGTGGCGAAGCGTTTTTTTCTTCGAACACATCTGAAAAGATTGAGCAAGCAGCCAAGAAAGCAGGCGTTTGGGGAAAGATCCCTGTCCAACACTAAGTCCGGAAATCTTCCGGAAAAACGACCGAAAGACATATAAAAGGTGATACATTTAAGTGATACGTGATAGCTAAAACTAAACAATGGGGGAACTCTTTAGCAGTCATAATACCCAGTAAGAAGGCCAAAGAACTATCCCTAAAACCCAACGACGAGGTTAACTTTGAGGTGGAAAAGAAAGCGAACCCCCTTAAAGCGTTATTTGGCAGCATGTCCTTTGACAAACCTACAGAAGAAATCCTAAAAGAGGCTAGAAAGGGAGAGAGTAAGTGGTGGTAAAATACTGTTTGGACACCTATGCATTGTTTGAGCTTGCCATAGGAAATCCCAAATTCGCTTTTCTTACAAAGCAAGAATTCGTTATTCCTAGCACCACACTTGCAGAATTTTATTGGGTGTTGAGAGTTAAGAAAAAGAATGCGGAGTATTGGATAAAACAGTTGGCAGCGACCTCTGTCATGGTGAACGCAGACACGATGGTCCAAGCCCAAGCGTATAGGTACGCAAACAAGAATAAAGACCTCTCCTTCTTTGACGCAGTGGGTTATCAGTACGCAAGAAATCATGCACAACAATTCGTCACAGGAGACAAAGAGTTCAAAGGCCTACCCGGAGTAAAACACATCTCAAAGTAACCGGAAATCTTCCGGAAATTCGTGAGCAACGCATATAAAAGATTTTTTGGGCAAGTGTTAGATGGGAAAAAGAAACTCATTAACGGCACTGTTGTTGGCATTTGGCATCGGCGCGTACGGCATGCACTACATCCACAAAAAACACCCCAACGCGGTGTTGACCGTGCCCTTAGCGTATGATTTGCACGCGAGAAGCGTGGATCCTGGAGAGTTACGACTGCATACTGAAGAGTTTGAGGGTCGCGACCATGTAGGATTCATGTACAACGGAAGAAGATTCCTATGGGAAGACCATGGCGGCGTTCCAGTGTCTGTACCCTTGCGGTATGAACGAGGAAGGGTGAGAACTTTCGAGGCAGAAAACCCTTAAAAGGCTAGTGACGATACTCTTTGTATGAAGTACTGCCTAGGTATAGAAGGGACTGCGCACACTATAGGAGCAGGCATCGTTAGCTTTGAAGGCAAGGTCTTGGCTAATGAGAAAGCAGTGTACACGTCTGAAACCGGCATGATACCTACCGCGGTTGCTGAGCATCACAAGAAACATGTTGATGAGGTTGTTGCGAGAGCTTTGAAAACCGCTAAGGTGGGGTGGCAGGAGATCTCACTCATCTCGTACAGCGCAGGCCCAGGACTGGCACCGTGTCTTCATGTTGCAAACAACAAAGCACAGGAGTTAGGGAAAGAACACGGCATTCCGGTGGTAGGGGTTAACCATTGCGTGGCGCATCTCACCATAGGCCAGTTGGCCACCACCATGAAAGACCCTGTGTTTTTGTACGTTGCAGGGGCAAACACCCAGGTCATTTGTTTAGCAGGTGAAAGATTCAGAATTTTTGGGGAAACCCTAGACATTGGGTTGGGTAACGCGTTGGACAAGTTTGGTCGCGAAAAGGGCTTGGGCTTTCCTGCCGGGCCAAAGATTGAGGAGCTGGCCAAGAAAGGCAAATGGGTCGAGCTGCCGTACAGCGTGAAAGGCATGGATGTGTCTTTCTCAGGCATTGTTACGAAAGCGACAAGGATGCAGGAAAAGGTTGAGGATGTTTGCTTTTCCTTGCAAGAGACCTGCTTTGCCATGCTGGCAGAGGTGGCAGAGAGAGCGTTGGCGCATGCAGAACGGAGTGAATTGTGTTTGATTGGTGGCGTTGGTGCCAACAAAAGATTGTGCAAGATGCTCGAGACCATGTGCAAAGCTCGCGGAGCAACTTTCGCAGTCGTTCCACTAGACCTTGCAGGAGACCAGGGTGCCATGATTGCCTGGCAAGGAATACTAGAAAAAGGTAAGACTTCTGAAGGCATACGACCCTACGAAAGAACGGATGATGTCGTGGTGGATTGGTGATGTTTTCTAGACTAAGAAGGATAATGAAAGGCAGGATGCCGCTGTACGAGCTGTTGGTAGAAGGCTTGACCAGAAAAAACACCATGGGTGACGGACTGCACCTGTTTGCCAGAGATCCTGAAGGAATATGGTTTTTTGACGCAGATGAAAGCGGAGTAAGCATTATTGTTGCGGAGTCTGATGAGGCAAGACAACAAGAGAACTACAAGCACAGCATGGTCGTAGACGCCCGTAGCAGAATCGTAGGAAACCTTGAACATGAGGGCGGGAACGTCCCGGTGTATTCTGGGAATCCTGAAACCAAAGAGGTCATAGATGCCTTTGTTGACCAAGTGCTAAGAATCATACGCTCACACCCCTACATGCACCACCAAGATGAATTGACACAGAACGACGAGGCCTGGTGAACCTTTATATTTCTTCCAAGGATAGTTATAAGTATGCCCAAACATTATAACCGTCTCAAAAGAGCGTTACTAGACGAGGGCCTTCATGGACCCTACACCGTGCAAGCTCCGATAAAAACCGAGTTCTGGGAGATCGAGCGATGGCGGGGACGAGACAGCGGCATTCGGTTTACAATAGGAACAGACAAAGAGACCATAGATTCTTCCAACCTCCGGCTTGCATTTTATGGTAAGGGCGGCATCGAAGGGAATATTGATGGTGTTGGTCCTGTTTCAAGCGCAGAACCAAGTTGCGAAGAACCCATCCAAGAGTTTGTAACAAGAGCTTTGGAAGTCATCCACCAGGGTGATTGGCAGTTGCGCCTAGAGTAGCCGGGCGGTGCAGATAGAAGAAATGTGGCGAGGTTTGGTTTGTGAGTTTACTTCTTAACTTCGTCCACGGTTGGTTCGTAGATGTTGCCACAGTCTTGGCACACCACTTGCTCCTTATCCTCTACGTGGATGACGTTCGAGGATGCGCATTCCGGGCATTCTGTTACTGATGTTATGTCCATTCTAGGTGGCGCATTATGCCGCTATAAAAAGTTTGTGTATTTGTCATGCTGTGACAGCGTTTGCCTTAAGGAGCTTGTTCAGAATACTTTTCTTGCCCGTCCAGTCTAGGGCTTCTTTGAGCACTTCCTCTACGTGATCTACCGTGATTAATGCAACCTTTTTCAGGTCTTTTGGAGAGACAACGATGTCTTTGAGGTTTGCTTTAGGAATGATCACTCGGGTTATTCCAGTCTCTATGGCCGCCTCTACCTTTGCGGACACGCCGCCTACGGGGAGAACCTCTCCTCTGACAGAAAGGCTGCCGGTCAATGCGGTGTCCTGTCGTACGGGGACTTTGGTTAGCGCGCTAATAATGCTTGTCGCCACCGCTATGCTTGCGCTGTCTCCCTCCACCCCTTCATAGGTTTGTAAGAATTGTACGTAGATGTCGTATTTTTTGAGGTCTGTGCCAAAGCTTTTTTTGATAATCGCGCTCACATTCTTTACGGCTTCTTTGGCGATGTCTCCCAATTTTCCTGTGGCAACGATTTCTTTTTCCTTGCCACCAGGCGTGACCTCGCTTTCTATGGGCAGGAGTATGCCGGAGAACGTGCCGCCACCGCCAAGCACGGCTAGCCCGTTGACTCTGCCCACGCGCTTGCCTTCGGTGATGATGACTTCGTATTCTTTCTTGCGTTCGATGAGCTTGTCTGCAATCTGTTGTTCTAGCGGTCGTGCCAGCTTTTTTGCCTTTCGCACGTGCTCTCGCTCAACGATGCTGGCTTTTTGTTCTTTGGCAAGATCGCCTGCCGCACGGATCATGCCGCCTAGCTCTCTTAATCTTAGGGTTAGGTGGCCTTTTCTGTTGGCCATCTTTTTGGCTTCCTCAACGATTGCTTGGACCGCGTCCTTGCTGAAGTGTGGGATCTTTCCATCTTTTCTTACCTCTTGGGCCACGAAGCGCGCTATTTGCATTCTGTTTTCTTCGTTATCAGTAATGCTTTCTTTGACGTAGATCTCGTACCCGTACCCGCGTATTCTGCTCCGTAGGGCAGGGTGCATGTGCTGCACTGTCTCTAGATTGCCTGCTGCCACGAGAACGAACTGACAGGGAACGGCTTCTGTTCTAACCATGGCGCCTGAGCTTCGTTCTGACTGTCCTGTGATGGGGTAGCGACCCTCTTGCATGCTTGTTAGTAGTTCTTGCTGCATGAGGGGGGTGAGCGTGCTTATCTCATCGATGAACAGCACACCGTTGTGGGCCTTGTGGATCATTCCTGCCACCACTCTCTCGTGTGCTGGCGTTCCTAGTCCTCCGCTCTGGAGCGGGTCGTGTAGCACGTCGCCTAGCAACGAGCCTGCGTGGCTTCCTGTTGCGTCCCAGAAGGGTGCTTTTCCTTTTTCGTGGTTGTCTACCAGGACTTTTGGCGTTTCTGATTTTGTCTGTGCCCTTCGGTTGAGGTTCATGAAGATGACAAAGGCTATGATGAACACCGTTCCACCTAGGAAGAATGCTGCGAACATGAGGTCGGATTGGTATTTTGCTCGCACCCACCAAGGCGTGATCATGGATAGTATTACTAGCGCAAAGAATATGATGTTTTGGAGTTTAAACACGTTCATGTTTTGTAGCTTGCTTTGGGCTACTAGTTTTCTTCCGTGGCCGGCCTCTGCGGTTCGGATCAAGGGCTGGTTTTCATCGTTTGGGTTGGGTAGGCACACCACGTCTTTTAGTTTTTCTTTAGGTAGGAGTTCTGCCAGGGCCATGCCAAGCATGCTCTTTCCTGTACCTGGCTCGCCTATTAACAGCACGTGTCGTCTTTGTTTGGCTGCTTTTTTGATGATCTCTATGCCGTGCTCTTGACCTATGACTTGTGAGACAAGCGCAGGCGGCACCTTGAGTTCTGAAGTGTTTTTGAAACGAAAAGCCATAGAGTAAATAAGTCTTGGCAGCTTATAAAGCTAGGCCTTTCTGAAGAATTCGGCTGTTAGCCCGTCTAGGTTGCCACAAGCGTTGGATGGCTTTTCATCAACGCGCAACACCTTCGTCCCTTTCAGGAGTTCTATGTGCCTGCCGTTACTGTCGTAGATGTAGGACACGCCAAAGAGGTAGGGTTGGGCGTCGTTTTGTGCACCCTTGGTTTTCTTGTCCCACTCATACTTTTCTTTGGCTTCTTGCTTGCTCTCAAACTCTAGGGTCTCTAGGACAACATACGGGTGGGGCAGTGCCGTTCCTATGAAGGCTTGCTCGCAGCCTTCTTGGTCTTTCATGCTTCGCTGTACTGAAAGATTGCAATACTTGAGGCCGTCATCTTCTGTCAGGAGCGCGCAGGCGTGCACAGGTGTGGGTTGCAAGTCTACTTTTTCGATAGGGGGTTGTTGTGGTTCTGGCGGCGGCAGAGTGTCAGGGATAGGAATCTCTGTTGTTTCTGGTGCTTGCGTGCATGCTGCCAGGAATAGTAGGATCAGTGCAAGCTTTTTCATTCCTTCTTTTCGGCCTCTTTTTCCTTTTTCGCCACTTCGATCTTGTCTTTTCCTTCTTTTGTTACCTTAAGATTGATCTGTGCTGTCTTTGGGTGGATCATGTTCCCACAAACTGTCTTTCTCACACGGATGCCTCGGCCCTTGCCCTTGACACCGACACCTTTAATCTCTAGAATTCGCTTTCTCACTGCGCCAGGAATGTCTTTGCGCATGGGAAAGCCACAATAATCGCTTCCGCCCGTAATTTCAAACTCGTAACCTGCTAGGCTCAACATCTCGCCAGGGATGGTGTCCCCGATGACCTTACCTAGTAACTGCTTTGCGTCAGGATCCTGCACTTCCTTCTGAGCGCACTTACCATCCTTTAGTCCGATAACAACCTTGAAAGTAGGCATAAAACTATTGTAGTCAAGTGCTTTAAAAAGGTTTTGGCCAGTTATGAACAAATTTGCACAAAGGTTATATACACCAGAGGGATACGCTAGGTATGGGGTATGAAACGCGTAATTTTACTTTTGTTGTTGGTGGCGTGTAGCATGGATGAACGTTTAGTAACCAAAGACGACATCCGTATTAGCTTCAAGCAAGAAGGGGAAGGTCCAGCAGTGTTGCTAGTCCACATGCTGAACTCTAACAAGGAAAGCTGGGGTCCGTTTTCTGGAAAACTACACGATGCTGGCTTTTCCACCATGGCTATCGATCTTCGCGGCCATGGCGAGAGCGAACAGAGATGGACGACGTTTGGCAAGGAAGATTTTGCCAACATGGAACACGACCTGGACGCGGCCAGAACCTATCTCAAAGAACACAAAGTTCCGTTGGTTGCGGCTGTCGGGGCAAGCATCGGTGCTAACCATGCCTTGAGACTTTCCCACCGACACGGCAAGCTCAAAGGAACCGTGTTGTTAAGCCCAGGCCTAGAATATCGCGGCGTCACCGCAGAAGAATTCATCGGGGAGACTCCCTTGCTCATGTACGCATCAGAAGGGGATGCGTATTCTGCACAATCAAGCAAAACACTACAGGCAAGACACGGCACGCTGCACATTCTCGAAGGGGACGCTCACGGCACGAGCATGCTGAACGACAAGATCATGGACGATATTGTTAGCTGGCTGCAAGAGCACTCTTGAGAAGAGTTTCCAGTTCTGGACTCTCTCCGAGAGCCGCCAACTTTTCATCGGTTTGGGTCTCAACAATCTCGAGCTGCTTTTGCTTCCAATCGTGAACTGCGCTAACCTCTCGGCGGTATGCTGCTGCAGCCACAGCATGCTCATTAACACACCGAACGTAGTCATCTGAGGACAGGGAGCGCATCTCGGTAATTTTTGGCCTTTTATGTATGATAGGAACCTGTAAGCAACCATACTCTTTAGGGGATTCCAAGAAAACACGCCCACCAATTGTAGGGGAAGCGCCCTCACCTTCCTCATTCTGAGAGGTAAAACGGTAATGCCCAAATGGGCAATACACATTCAGCACTCTTTGATCACCATTAACCACGAGTACCGACGTACGGGCCGAAATCTCGTTCTTGTCAAGAACGACCACCATAAGTTCCTTATCCATGGTGGCCAAAGGCGCGACAGCTATATAAACCTTCACTAACGAAGGTAGGTTAAGGGCCGGTAGTTCAGTGGTAGAATGCTCCGTTCGCAACGGGGTGATCCCGGGTTCGACTCCCGGTCGGTCCATGTGCGATAGCACTGACCGAGCGGGCCAGCAACACCCAGTTGCGCTGCCCGGTCGGTCCATTACGACCTTTTACAAAAGCTCGAGCAAAAATGGCCAAGGCCGGTCTCGCGACCGACCGAACCGGTTACAAGTAAAAATGAGCGACGTCCCTTGGTTATGCCTTAGATATAAGACCTGGGGCGAAGGAGCATCTCCGTTCTTCGCGAACGAACACGCGAACCTCAACAGGGGTGTCTTTATCTGTTTTCCCTGGCGTCACATAGCTTTGGTCTGGATCTAACACGTAAAAAGACTCATCCAATAAGAATCGATCATGACTCCGTCCGAGCACGTGCAAATTTTGGCTATACGTAAATCCTGGGGAGAACATTTTGCATTCCCCAGTTAAAGCATCGTATTGTGCTCGAATGACGATGGGTGTGCCACCCTCTACCCCTTTCTGATATTTGGTAGCATCCCTACGATTCATTCCTTGACCGGGAAATCCTTGAGCGGCAATACCATAAAGTACGTGTTGCGTGTGTATCCGGGTAAAGCCATTCTTAAGCGCATAATCATGTGCTGTCTGCATAACCTCTCCTGTTCCCTCACCATGATTGTGGACGTCTGTGCGTGCACCATCCTGTATCGGCACCTCAATGTCAAGCTCGCGCAGTATGACTGCAGCATTGCAAGAAGGCACCAATTGTATGCCAGCCACATAGTTTTCAAGATTGGCCGGTACGGCCTCGCCATTGCGATGTATCTGATCTAACGTTTGCGCCTCAACTTCAATGAGAGCTCCCGTTTTCGGTAGCCACATTGTTTCAAATCCTGCTTGAACATCAGACATAAACCTTTGGAGTCTAGAATAGAATAAAAACCTTCTCGTGGAGCAGCACGTAAGTATTTAAAGGCGGGCGTACGCCCCATCTCCGTGGCAATGCACAACAAGGCGGGAAAGAGCATGCTTCGGGCGCCAGAACAGCTCTTGGTACGGCGATTCACCAAATACGTTCCCTTGGAAACCTACCATCTCACGCTGCTCACGCTTGTTTGGAGCGCGTTAGTGCTTGTGGCAGGCTATCTTGCGCAAACTAACATTGACTGGTTGTGGTTAACCACGGCAGCCATAGTTTTGCAGTACGTTACCGATCTGTTTGATGGTGCCGTAGGCAGGCACAGAAAGACTGGCTTGGTGAAATGGGGCTTTTACATGGATCATTACTTGGATTTTGTGTTCTTGGCGTGCTTTGTTGGCAGCTATGCCTTCTTGCTGGCAGACATTCGCATGCTAGCGCTAACCGTCATTCTTGCTGCAGGGTTCATGGTGAGCACGTTCCTAGACTTCGGTGCCACCCAAGAGTTCAGCATCTACCATTTTGGGTTTGGCCCCACAGAGGTACGCATAGTGTTTATCCTAGCCAACACGTTGGTTTGGTGGAAAGGGGCGGCCATGCTAGCCACGGTCCTGCCCTGGTTTAACCTAGTGATGGCCGTTTTGCTGATTTCGTTAGTCTATCGTACCCAGAAACAGCTCTGGAAGCAGGATATGCGCTGAAAATCTTCCGGTTTTCTTGTAGAAACACATATAAAAGAAAAGAGAGTGGGAAAAATCTATGAAATTCCCACAAAGTTTAAATACCATGCACGACCCTACACAAAGCATGGCAAGAGACACAGTAACATGCGATAGCAAAGGGCGAGTGGTGCTGCCAAAAGAGGTGCGGAAGCGGTTTGGCCAAGCGTATTATGTAGTTCCCACCATAGGCGATGTTGTTCTCATACCCGTACCCAAGGATCCAGTTAAGGATTTTTGGGAAATGGGAAAGAAAGCAGGCCTTGACAAGTTAAGCATTAAAGAGATGAAAAAATCTATCCGAGAGCAGCTGGAAAAAGAACTATGAAATACTACGCCGACACTGATTTTTTCCTTGCCATTTTCAAGGAGAAAGACTGGCTGAAAGCTAAGGCAATGAGTCTTGCCCATCATAACATTTCGACCTCCGTCTCAACAGCAATCGAATTGTTATTGCTGGCAAAAAAGCACTCTTTAGAACCTGAAAGGACTATGTCTGACTTATTGACTCACGCGGTTGTCGAAGGAATACTACCAAACCAACTACTGGCCGCGGCGCATTACGTCCAAGTGGAAAATCTAACCGTGCTAGACGCGTTCCATGCTGCCTATTGCGGCAATCGCACCATCATAAGCTCAGACCAGCGGTTTGACAAGCTAGGCATGCGGCGCATCAAGCTAGAAAGCAAATAATGCCACCTTTTAGTAGTGAAATAACCGTAAAGCTTATATACTCGAAAACGCTCTATTTCTGGAGGGGTTATGAAGACACACATTCTTGGCGTAAGTATTGTTTTAGCTTCAATAGTGCTATCCATAGTCATACAGCCTGCCCCTACGGCGACAGCAGCGGTTGCAACAGAGCCTAGCGTCACGCTACCGGCAAAGACTAACTACGTAGAAAGGTATGTCGGCAAAGAGTGCACGACCAAAGAGTTTGAGTATAAAGTAAAGGCTGAGACCTCTGCAGAATGCTCAGGCAAAGAACACCCCTATGTTTGCATGGCAAGATGCAACCTATACATAACAAACCAAGAACTCGAAGCAGGCGATTTTAACTTTGAGACAACCTTTGACTGGCAGAACCAGCAAACCAGCAAGACCAACAAGCAAACAATACCACCAGGAAAAGAACAAAAGTTCGAATTTACCTTCCCCTACCGCGCGAGCACGCTAGATAAGGCGCCACACTGCACCTTCCAGCCAAGAAAAGTACCTGAAAGCACAAGATGCGTGGATGTTGAGCGAACAAGGAGACTGCCATGAACAAACTACTACCCTACGTCATCATTGCTTTGGTCATTCTAGGCGGAGCGATAGTCTTAAGACAGACAGGGCTAGCAGATTTCAACATCCAAAGCAAGGATGCAAAAATTGCAGAGCTAGAATGGAAGATTGCCCAGCAAGACAAAGAACAGCGAATGCTAGAACAAGAACTAGTAATATTCCAACAAGAAAACAAATACCAAGATCTTACACAACTAGACAGCCAACTCCAAGAATACTTTTCCATAGTGCGAGAGAATAATGGTAAGCGCGCCTGGTGGAAGCAAGTAGGGCTGTATGACAAGCAAGCAGAACTGGCAGCAAACATGGCAAAAGCTGCGGCGGGAAATCTGGTGTGGAAACGCGAAGAAGGACAGTTCAGCAAGAAAACCAACCAAAACAGCTACGTGCTGCAAGCAGACAGAGCAGATGCTCTTCTAAGGTACGGCAACGTTAAAGGAACAGACCAAGAAAAGCTAGCCGCAGTGCTACGATTGTTACAAAACATACGATACGAAGAAGACCTGAACGATCAGTTCCGCTTCCCACTAGAAACCTTACATCTGGGCAGCGGGGACTGCGACGACATGAGCATACTTGCAGCAACCTTGTTAGAAAGAGCAGGCATTCCTACAGCTATCGTGTTAGTTTCTAGCGAAGACGGCACCCAAGCCCACGCCTGGATAGCCGTCCAAGGAGCGTTCGACCTTCCGATAGCAGATCTAGCCCTCCAAGGAGAATGGCACATCATAGAACCACAGTTCACCATCGCCCAGCAAGCCCAAGCCTGGTTCGACCAGTACCCAAGAACGCTAGCAGCGGTGGAAGTTTAGTAACGTTTAAGAACTGGTTCTTAACTAAGACTTGATACGGGCCTGTGGTGAAATCTGGTATCACACACCCTTGGCTTGGGTGAGTCTCCGGGTTCAAATCCCGGCAGGTCCATAATACCCGAAGGTTAATAAGCCAAGATTCTAGTTTTGTCCTATGGGAAGGCTGATCATACCTACCCTATCTTGGGATAATGAGAACGACATCCGCGCCAACGTAAGACACGTCGTTGCAGGCGGAGACGGAGGAGAGATTGTTTTTTGCATGGGACGCAACGGAGAGTATAACGTTCTGCATGAGGAACAAAAACACCTCAACATTGACGTCACCATAGATGAGGCGAGGAAGATCAAAGCCGAACATAGAGCCAAACCCTTCCCGCTCCAGGTTGCCGTGGGCGTCTCAGAACCGACTGTTGAAGGCACCATCAAACTCGCGCAGTACGCAGAAGCACAAGGGGCAGACATTCTCGTGCTCATGCCTGTTTTTTACTCAAGAAGACCCTCAGGAAAATGCACGCGACACAAGAACACCCAGAACACCGACAGAATTCTTGCCGCGACCAGCAAGCCCGTCATCTTGTACACCCATAGCGGCATGCAAGACGGAAAACATCTCAGGACAGATCAGGTAAAAGCCATGTGCCAGCGAGATCGTATAGTAGCTCTCAAAGCAAGCGTGTGCAACGGTGCGAGAATAAGACACTACCAAAAGGCAGCAGGAGACAACGCAGAAGTATTTATCGGAGACTCTGCGCTCGGCCTTAGGATACCCAGTGCAGGAGTTGTTGCAGGGGACGCCAACGTGTTCCCGGTTGCATACAAAATCGCGGTCGAGAGGCACTATCACGAGGAATCTGCGGTCGGCCTTCTAGCAGGAAAACTCGAGGCACTCCAAGAGAAGTATGCCTCCAACTCAATACTAGGTTTTAAGATGATCCTCCATCGTCTGGGCATCACACAAAGCGACACCATCTTTGATCCCACGTTGCGACCGGTGGCAGACTTTAGCGAAAGCATAGACGCCCTCATGGAGGAGAAGGCTTTTAAGGACACTATCGCCTTGAACATATCAGCATGAAACTACCCGACAAGATCCTCGTCAAGCAGCAGATAGAGCCAGTAGAGCTGCTGATGGACTTTGAGACAAAAAACAAGTACGCCATCATTGATGATAAGGGAAAAGTGTTATTGTATGCTCACGAAGACACCCACTGGCTGAGCAGGCAGATATTACGACAGAACAGGCCCATCAAGATCGACATTGTTGACACCAAAGGAAAGAACGTGTGCACGCTAGAACGCAAATGGTTCTTGTTCAAATCAAAAACAACCGTACACGGACAAGCAAACGGAGAGATCGAACAAAAATCATGGGCAGTCAAAAGAGTGTTTGACGTCTACGACAGCAAAGGACTAGCGTTTACTGCATCTTCAAGACTCCACAAGATCTGGACGTACAACCTCCTGAAAGACGGCGAAGAGGTAGGCAGCATCATCAAAAAGTGGCGAGGGATTCTCCGTGAGGCGCTCACAGACGCAGACCAGTTCATCATCGACTACAAAGGCAGCACCGAGCACAAACTACTTGCTATTGCCACTGCACTTACGATCGATCTTCGCTTTTTTGAGCAAAAAAAGTAAGAAAACAATTTCCGTCGAGAGTCAGGTCCCAAACATAACATTTATTAATTTTTCTATCCTAGAAAATAAAAAGATTCTGAGGTGAAACATGAGTGAAGACATACTAACCTACGGACCGTAATGGACACATTCTGCTATATTGTGGATAGCGTAAGGTATTTAGGGTTCCGCAAAGATGGGGAGGTTCAGTTCTTGCGATCTTGCAACAAGAAAGCCACGTTCTATAGATACGACGGTGAGCGAGTGCACGAGCACGGCTCAGAAAATCGTACCTACAGCTTAGACCAGCTTGCAGCAGAGGATTTGAACGCGAGCATCCTCATACGCGTGACTTGTCCTTCCGTCCTAAAAGGGTTCGGACTCCAGGCGTGTACAAAACCTTTTTAAGCAGCCCGCTTAAAACGTAGACCTATGGTGGGAGTCATTTTCGACTTTTGGGGAACGTTAGTCAATGGCGGGGCTAGAAGCCCGCTTAGGAGAACCCACAGAATCCTGGAAAAAGAAGGCGATTTTGGTGAGTTCGTAGAAAAATTCGAAAGCATCACCATGGTGAAGACCTTCAAAAGCCAGCAAGAGATGTTCGAGCTAGCTGCAAAAGAGATGGGCTACGAGACAACGCCAGAGACCATCGAAGCACTAATCGGCGTTTGGAACAAGAACGCACTGCTTGCCAAACCCTTTGATGACGCCATGCCAACACTAGAAGCGTTGAAAGAAAAAGGTATCAAGATGGCGTTGGTGTCCAACACCGCAAGCTTTCTCACCGAAGAAGTCATCGAAAGACTGAAGCTAAACGAGTTCTTTGAAATCGTAGCACTAAGCTACAAAGAAGGCATGCTCAAAACAGATCCAAAGATGATCCGAAAAATCATGAAAACTCTAGGCACTACAAAAGACGACACCATACTCGTTGGAGACAGCGTAGAAACCGACATGAAAGCTGCAGAAGCATCAGGCATTAAAGGAATACTCATCGATAGGCGAGGTCGAAGAGAGTACGACAACAAGATCAACGTCCTAGGGCAGGTAGCAGACGAGCTATGACTTGCTTGTTCTGCCAGATAGCCAAAGGCGAGATTCCTGCACAAAAGATTTACGAAGACGGGAAAACTTTTGCGTTCTTAGACATCAAACCCATCAGCAAAGGTCACGCATTAGTCATTCCAAAAGCGCACTCTGAGCATTTTGACGACATGGATGCAGAAGACACCCACCACGTCATGGACACCGTCCAAAGACTAGCACCAAAGATCATGGAAGCGGTAGGTGCTAGTGCCTACAACGTCGGCGTCAACGTACGACCCGATGCCGGCCAGGTCGTCATGCACACCCACATCCATATCATCCCCCGAACGGCAGACGATGGCTTGAAAAGCTGGCCCGGTCAAGACGCAGACAACTTGGACGAGATCAAAGACAAGATTGCAGCGAATTTGTAAACGTTTATAAACGTGCTTTCTCCTTGCTACATCCTTGGCGCTGTAGCTCAGCTTGGTTAGAGCGCTGGTTTCATAAGCCAGAAGTCGGGAGTTCAAATCTCCCCAGCGCCATGGTAATCTTTAATAGTCTTAACCCACTAAAACAACCATGTGGGAATACTTAATAGGTATAGCTGGAGCAGCAGCGGTGTATAAAGTGGGCGTGACTATAGGCCGAGATCAGATGAGGAAAGTGATAGAATCTAAAGTAAAGTCCAGATATGAAACATACCTTGCGTGTTGGAGTAATAGAAACGTTGAGGGGGCGGAAGACGCCGAAAACACTGTCGCGAGAATAAATACCGTGGGACTAGAAGGAAAAGTCCACGGGGCAGGCGAGGCTCTAGCGAGTGTTGCAGGAGGCGAAATAAATCCGTTCGGAGAGCACGAGGTTACCCGTGCCAACACCAACAGCGAGTTAATTTCTGGTGAGGCTCGAGGACCCGGCATCACCCTCCCCACCACACCTTCGTTTGGCGCACACCCTAAAGAGTAGCGACATCATACATAACCATTATAAGCAGGGAAACCACTATCAATCCATGCGCTCCCTTTTTGTCGTAGCAATCATCATCCTTTTGCTAGCATGCACGCCAGTAGAGACACAACCCCTTCCCGAAGGGCTCGCAACCGCGACTTTTGCAGGCGGGTGCTTCTGGTGTACAGAGTCAGATTTTGAACACGTTCCAGGAGTGGCAGGGGCAATATCTGGTTTTTCTGGGGGAGAGGAAGAAAACCCTTCATACAAGCAGGTTGCCTCAGGAAAAACAGGACACGTAGAAGCCGTCCAAGTGCATTACGATCCCCACCAAGCGTCCTATGATGAATTATTGCACAAGTACTGGAGGACCATCAACCCTACAGATGATAGCGGACAGTTTATCGACCGAGGCCACCAATACACCACGGCAATCTTTTACGCAAGCGAAGAGGAAAAGAAACTTGCAGAAGCGTCCAAACAAGAAATCTCTCAGCACTTTGACGAGCCCATTGTTACACGAATCGTACCCGCTACCACGTTCTACCCTGCAGAAGACTACCACCAGAATTATTACAAGAAAAACCCGGTCAGGTATGTTGTGTACCGAGGTGGTAGCGGAAGAGACCAGTTTTTGGAAAAGCAATGGAGGCTTCCCTTGAAAGAAAAACTAACCCCCCTACAGTACAAAGTCACCCAAGAAGACGGCACAGAACCCGCCTTTGACAACGAGTACTGGGACAACAAACGAGACGGCATCTACGTAGATATAGTGTCCGGAGAGCCCTTGTTCAGCAGCACGGACAAGTTTGTCTCAGGCACAGGCTGGCCCAGCTTCACCAAACCCCTAGCAGACAACATCGTGGAAAAGGAAGATAGGAAGCTCGGCACGGTGAGAACAGAAATCAGGAGCAAAAAAGGCGACAGTCATCTTGGCCACTTGTTCAAAGATGGACCCGAACCTACAGGAGACAGATACTGCATGAACTCTGCAGCCCTACGATTCATACCCAAAGAAGATCTAGAAAAAGAAGGGTATGGCGAGTTCAAGAAGCTGTTTGAGTAACGTTTATAAGTTCTTACACCCGGTGCCATACCATGGATAGGCGTTTGGTGTTGTCTACGTTTGGCTTGCTTGCAGGAATCATAGTCATTGGTTTGTTTGCTAGCTGGAACATTGGCAGCCCGACCATGGCGGCCATTGCAGAAGTCACGAATTGCAAGGACTGCAACGTCGTCTTTATTTCCTTAACCAACGTTCGAGCAGACCATCTGGGCCTGTACGGGTATGACCGACCAACCTCATCCAACATCGACCGCTTGGGCAGTCAGAGTCTCGTGTTTGAGCAAGCACGCACCGTGGCAAGCTGGACTCTGCCAGTGGCCATGAGCATCTACACGTCCACCTACCCGGTTCAGCACAAAGTCATGAACAGGTACCGAGTGGAAAACGACACACTAGTATCACTCCCTGCTGATGCGCACACCGTGTTAGATACACTTCACGATGCTGGCTACACCACCGCAGCCTTCACCGCAAGGGGAGACTATGACGAAAGATACAACCTTACCACAAGATTCCAACACCACCAATATTTCCCCAGCGACGGCGCTTCTGCAGCGTATGGCTCTACCAGAGATACCGCTAACGCCAGCATTGCATGGCTAGAAAACAACAAGGACCAAAAATTCTTCATCCACGTCCACGGCTACGACGCGCACTGTCCTTTTTCTCGACCAGAAGAAAACAACGTGTTCGACCCGGACTACGAAGGCCTAGACTTCAACACGTGCTATTGGACGTTTGACAAAGTGGACCCTATCAGTGTGGGAGACAAGAAGTACTATGTTGTAAAGCTCAGCGGAGGCAACACCGCCATACCTCCCAAACTGAGTGAGCGAGACATCTATCACATGAAAGCACTGTACGATGGCGAGATCATGCTGGCAGACGGCTACGTTGGCAGTCTTCTTGACAAAATTGAAGAACTAGGATTGATGGACAACACCATCATCGTATTCTTTACAGAACACGGAGACCTGTTTGGCGAGCATGGAAGGTTCATGCGCGGTGGATCATTACGTGGAAGTTTTTATGACGACGTCATGCACGTACCCCTAGTCATCAAACACCCACACTTACAACCTAAGCGCATAAAGCATCTCGTATCAGTACTAGACCTAGCCCCCACCTTACTCTCCTGGCTCGACCTTCCCATTCCTAAAGAGTTTGAAGGTATGAACTTGTTTGAGCCCAGAAAAAGCGTGTTTGCAGCCACCCAGTTCGTCCCTCCTCCGACTAATAGCTTCTACAATCGTACCAGCACCATCATGGCCGTGTGGCAAGATGGGTGGAAGCTCATACGCGAAGAACAAGGCGACACCACCTATGAAGTGTACAACATTGAGAAAGATCCAGAAGAGACCGTCCACAATCCAGAAAGGCTCACTCTTTTAAACCAAACGCTGCATGACTGGTGGCGCGGATTGCGCTAGCAAGATCATGAAATACGCATGGGTCGTACTCCTACTATTATTGGCGTGCCAGCAAGAACAAGAGACCAAAGTGTACTGGTTCGTGCCTGACGGCATGCGTGCAGATCCTGATGTCTTCACGGTGTTTGACTGGGCAGAACAAGGCCATCTTCCAAACATCAAACGCATGATGGGCGAGGGAGCTTACGGATATTCCATCCCTACCTTTCCTTCGCACACGCCCACAAATTTTGCCACGTTATTCACAGGGGTGTATCCAGACAAGCACGGCGTTGCTGACGGGCCCATGCATGTTGAGGGCAGACCGCTAAACAAGGTAGCTGTTGGAGGGTTTAGCAGTGCTGCAAAAAAGGTCTCACCGTTCTGGGTCACAATGGAACAGGATGGCAAGCACGTTGCTCTGTTGTCCATGCCCGGCTCAACACCGCCAGAACTAAACAAAGGCATAACGGTAAGAGGAAGATGGGGCGGCTGGGGGGCAGACTTCCACGCCACGATATTCCAGCAAGAAGACAACCACACTCGCTACGAAAGAGGCAGAGGTTCGCGATTGTTCTTCTTCGGACCGCCCTTGACCAAGTATGTTAATAGCACGAGTGCGAACTGGACCACGCATAAAGCAGAGCGCACCGTGCTCTCTCAGTACGGAGCCAACGTGGAAGTCTACGTGTTTGACAGCGTAGATGACGAGGAGACCAGGTTTGACCGCGTCTCCATCCATGGCCAGACCCTTGCAGAGGGTGAAGCTAGCGAATGGATTCCCATAACCCTAACATGGCAGGTGGGCGAGAGCAGGATACCTGTAGAAACAAGCTTCCAGGCAAGAGTGATCAAAATCGATCCTTCAGGCTGGTTTAGGATCCGATTGTTTTACAACAACATCAACGAGCACCTCACCAAACCCACAACCACAGCCAGCGAGCTCACCCACTGGGTTGGACCAATGGTAGACTTTGTGGATAACTTTCCACCCCAACTCATCTTTTATCCAGAAGACAGGCAGGCGTTCCTTGACGAGGCACACGCATCCCTAGACTGGCACAGAAAGGCAGCAGGATATATGCTTGACGCGTACGATCCTGACGTGTTCATCCACGACATCTACACCCCCAACCAGATGCTCACGAGCAGGTGGTGGATGGGTTATGTTGATCCTAAAGGAGTAGCGTACGACACCATTAATGATCAAGAGCGAGACCAAAAATGGCAAGAGGTTCTTTCCATGTACAAAAAACTCGACGACGTTGTCGGAGAGATGTACAAACGAGCGGACGACAACACCATACTCGTGCTAAGCTCAGATCACGGCGCCGTTCCCTTGAACAAGTGGGTGCGGTTGAACAACCTGTTTGCACAAAAAGGATGGTTGCACTTCACGCTGGATGAGAACGGCGAGCCAGTGATTGACTGGGAACGTTCCACCGTGGTTTATCTCAAGATGGCACACGTCTACATCCACCCCGATGGCTTAGCAGGCAACTGGACGCGAGCCTCAGGTCCTAAATACCGAAAATTACGAGAAGAGGTACGCCAAGCCCTACTCTCGCTAGAAGACCCCTTTACTAAAGATAGGCCAGTCGTGGCTGCTTATGATTGGGAAAGGGTGCCACAATACTTGAGCCTGCCTACTGACCGCGTAGGCGATCTCGTGGTGGTGAACGAGGCAGGATTTGGCTGGAACGAAGAGATGAGTGAAGACCGAAAGATTTTCACGACACCGTTAAAAACCGGATACAAACAAGCCATCATCGCGCATCACGAACCCGGCATGTGGACGCCTTTCATAATCATGGGACCAGGTGTTAGGAACACCAAATTGGAAAAGCCTATAAACCACGTTGATCAGTACACCACCATCATGGCGCTATTAAACAAGAGTGTAGCCACAGATGGGAGGGTGCTGCATGAAATACTGGAGTAGCCTTCTCTTCCTTCTGATCGCGTGCAGTCTGCCATGGCTCGTGTACGACCTGCCCCCACACCCTTTGCTCGTGGATTCCACAGAGGGCATCTCTGCAGAAGACGCCAGGATTCTCCAAGAGCAGACCATTACAGGGATACGGGCAGCATACGCAAACGAGCTCTCCCCCTATCCTGGCCAGCTTTCCAACGAGCTCGAATGCTCAGCAGAGTTTCAACCAGTCATAACCGATGAGTACGTGCTCGCGTATAGCACGATAAGCAAGGGTGTTGGTGCGTGCACGCATGACACTGCCAAGTATCGCACACTTATTGGTTGGAAATACTGTGAAGAGCTAAAGACGTTGTACGCCATACAATACCACACGCCAAAGAATGAAAGCCCCATTCCTTTCTTTGAGAGCATGAGGTGTCCATGAGAAAATATCTTAGTTTGTTTCTAGTCTCGCTCACCCTACTCATGGTGGAGATCATCTCTACCCGGTACGCAAAGATCGTGCTCAGGCAGCACTTTCAGTTCATAATCATATCTCTAGCCTTGTTAGGTATTGGATTGGGCGCCATCATTGCGTATTACCGAAATTATAAGCTCTCTCGTGTCGCTGCTTTATACGCGGCCTTGGTCCCTCTTCCGTTTGTGATCATGCACTTCCATGAATCGCTTCATGAGAGCATCTTTTTCATTACGTTGTTGGTCGTGTACGTCCTAAGCGGAATTCTCACGGCTTTGCTGCTTCGCAGGCTACACCACAGAATCACCAAAGCATATGCCATAGTGATGGTAGGGAGTGCGGCAGGATGCTTGCTTACCGTGGTGGTGATGAACGCCTACGGCCATGTTGGCGGCGTTGTCCTGGCCTTCCTGCTCGCGCTTCTTGCAGCATTGCTGCTTGGCTCACGAGTGGTGATTGTTTCTCTTGCCTACCTGTTGGTGCTTCCTGGCGTGCTCACGTTGACTTGTGCAGAGAACATTTTCATCCCAATAGTTCAATATTCTGAAGAGAAGACCAACGCTTTCTCCCATGTTATCGCAAGAGTGGCGAGAGGCGACGACCTATGGATAGTCATCGATTGTATTGGTCAGACAGACGTTGTCACACACCAACCAATAAGCACCCCTTACATTTATGACCTGCCGTTTATGCTACGAAACTACTCTTCCATCCTCGTGATTGGTTCTGGAGGAGGCATCGATGTTAGCCGAGGCCTGCACGCAAGCCCAAGAGTTATCGGAGTTGAGATAAACCCTCTCGTGATTGAGGAGGCCTTGCAATTAACAGGCAATGCTAGCCCGTACCGCGTTCCAGGTGCGGAGACGGTCATTGCAGAGGGAAGAGGTTTTGTTGAGTCCTCTTCAGAACTGTACGACATGATAGTCATCTCACTGATCAAGAGATACGGCGGCGTAGGAATTAAGGACTTCATTTTCCTCGAGAACTATCTGTACACGGTTGAAGCATATGCTAGCTACCTTGAACACCTAACCCCTGAAGGAATATTGATTGTGAGAGACCAAACTAAATGGACGGATCGTTTTCTTCCTTCGCTGATTGCCGCTGTCCAGCGAGCAGGCGGAGATCCAGCAAAAAACATGATGATCATTCGGGGGAGCATAAGCTCTGTGCTCATAGCAAAGAATAGTCCTTTCACTCTTGCAGAACGCACAAGAATCCACCTTCTCGCGTCAATACCCAAAACCAAAGTCTACTCTCCCAAAAATGACCCCGTCAAATCTGCATCGGTCATTACCGACAACAACCCGTTCATCTGGCGTGTTTCTGCATCACAAGAGCAAGAGAGGTTCCTCAGGGGTCAGGGATGGGCAGCGGTTAGAGACTGGTGGTTGATGTTAGCCATCACACTCGCCGCGCTCTTACTCGTGTACATCCCGCAACGGAAGAGAGGACTAATGGCTCCTTCCGTGTTCCTTGGCAGCATTGGCGTGGGCTATATCATATTGCAGCTCATGTTTATCCATAAGTTTACGTTGTTCCTGGTGAATCCTATGTATTCCATCACGATAACGCTCTGTAGCTTTTTGTTCTTTGGTGGGCTAGGAAGCCTGGCGAGTAAATATCTTAGCGACATACGCGAAAACCTGAAGATTTTGCTAGTGTGCATGCTTGGGTTCTTGGTGAGCGCCAACT
Organism: Candidatus Woesearchaeota archaeon; assembly: GCA_002687275.1. GTDB lineage: Archaea > Nanobdellota > Nanobdellia > Woesearchaeales > ARS49. Next base: position 7,580 of record NYZT01000048.1, on the reverse strand, counting down.
GGCTCACGAGTGAAGGGCTAGGATGGCTGTTTGCCACCCGCGTGGTCATCGCCGTCGCCATCATAGGGGTTATCGCTACATTAATGGGCACGTTGATGCCCTTGGCGTTGAAGAGGCAGGATGCCAAAGACCTCCCCTACCTTTGGGGGTTGAATGGTATCGCAGTGGTGCTAGGTTCGGTTATCGCCATGCTCAGCGCGATCCAAATCGGCTTCTTGTGGACTATGGTGTTGGGCATGATTGCTTACGCAATCGCTTGGAAATCAGCACCTTTATAAGCGAAAAAATGTTTGGTTGTGTATGCCGTCGTGGCGCAGTTCGGTTACCGCGTGCGCTTGGAAAGCGCATTTCCTTCGGGATTCCCCGGTTCGAATCCGGGCGACGGCGTTACTCTTTTAGCACGCGTTCTATGCCTTTTGTGTATCTGCGCACTTCCAGAACTTTATTCCAGCAGCAAGCAGTGAGCAAACGGCGATAGAGTAAGTCGGCGACAGTGCTACGAAGCATCTTGGTGGTTATGCCACGTTCTAACTCGGAGAGGCTCATCGCATCAATATCGTGATCGTCGCGCCACAGAGTAAGATCCGCACCTGTTGCAAAGTCTTGGGGCCTGCGCTTTTTTCGGTCCTTGGCCATTGAGTTAGCGTGGGTGGCGATGGCGTTCTCTGCATTTATAGCAGCTTGAAGATCCCTCTCCGCTTGGTGTGGGTCTCCTGGCTCTAACCGACCAGATATTGCGAGGGTGAGTTGCGCTCGATCCACCATTCGCATAAAGCTTTCTCTTCGTTCATCAAAAGCGCGTTTGAACAACGCCTCATGATCCTCTGTAGAATAGGCGTAAGGATAAGGACCCTCTCCTTTGCAGGAGGCAAGATAGTGTGCATGATCGAGCAATAGTTTTTGGCTTAGTTCGTCTTGCGGCACTCTTGCCAAATAATCAGTAGTTATTTTTGCCGTAGTTCTGCGAGAACCTTCTAGTACAGAAAGCACCCCTGATTCTTCAGCCAGCAGCCTCGCCTCAGGCGTGTAGCTGAGGTCACTTCTCAGACCAATATCCCACAAACCCTCTCTAATCTTGTGCGAGCTAAAACGTGTTATGTCCTTGACCTTTCCTGCTCGGGAGAATAACACCTGCCAAGCGCCCCATAACCGTTTAGCCTGACCGTAGGGATACTCTAACGGAACTCTTGCGTTTTCTAGAACCCCCCACCCGACGTTCTTACATTCTGTGAATACCAACTTTCCAGCATTCGGCCGATACGACCCGTCTTTTCTTACAGGTCTGACAAGATCGTGGACCATCCCAGAAAGGTAGGGTTCCTCACGATATGTTTCAGCGCCAAAATTTTTCCTGCAGCGGAGCGTACGACGGTCAGGATCGTAGGTAATCTGAACCATATGATCGTTGTGAGAGTGCACTTTTTGTGTGGCAGCTAAGACCTCTCGTGAACCCTCAGGAGTGCGATGATACTCGAGCTCGGCGAGAAACTCTTCTTCTGTCATAGGCTCTATACTATCGAAGGATCTTGTTACTCTTTTGTCCGGATTCTTTTTGAAGATATGCCACCTGTTCCGAGGACTGTCTTTCTTAACCTTGCCCCATAGTCCGTAGTGTGGATCCAGCATGCGCTCTCCTTTTGTGTTAAGATCACATGTAATGAAAGTGTGGTCTGCCTTACCTCGGTTATCAGGATTCTCTCCATCCTCCACATCCTTCATCCCTCTAGCCTTCCATAATGTGGGGTTAAGACGTAGCGATTTGGCGATAAGATAGAGTGCGCCTCCGTAAGCGAAACAGGTGGCGTTCTTCACCATCTCGTGTAGGTGCGGGCCTGCGTTTGCCGTTGCTAGTGCTTCGTCATAACCATAACCCACATGAAGAAATTTTCCGCTATAGAGATAGCTAGCATGGTCTATCTTTCTTCGACTTCGAAGCCTGTACTTGCCGGCTATTTCTTCGGCACGGTTAATAGACTCCTGTGGAAACCCCATAGGAAAAAAGGAAAAAGATAGAATAAAAAGTTAGCCAAATATAGAGCTCGCTGCGCTATCTGCAGGCGGTCGTTCGTAGCTGGCAGGTGTTGGGCTTGCACGGCTTTCCAAGACTGCGTGCTGTTCGTCACTTAAAGACACCACAACGCTCTTTGTGAAACCTGTTGCGTCATACTTGTTTTTGTCTCCATTTGCGGCTGTTTCAGCTTTCTCAGCAACTCCGTCCCAGCTCGCTGTGCTCTCTACCGTGAATGATCTTACGTAGTGTGCGGGTACTTCGGCGCCCGTCTTTAGGGCGTAACTTGCGCTTAGAGTAAGACTTTCCTCTCCAACATCTTGAGGCACTCCCGCGTCCTTCAATCGACCTAGGAACGCGTCGCTCTCACGTTGCCAGCCCTGATCAGCTTGTCTTGCGTTGACTCCAGTTCCCGTAATCGTGTGTAGATGTGGCATGTTTCATCAAAAAAGTTCGTGATTTAAAAGCATTATGGTTACACAACCCTTAAATAATAGCCAGACAGTGAAAGTGTATGACCCGGATGATTATCCAGAATGAGGGCGTGTTCCAGCTGGGGCTGCGAAAGTTGTTCTTGTACCTGCTCCTGCTAGTCGTGACTGCCTTCCTGGGTTACTGGTTTATTGGATGCCAAGAGGCCACCTGCCAGGCAGGCTGGTTTGTTGGCTTGGTGAAGTTCTTGGCCTGGCCGTTCTTCATGTTTAGCAGGCTTCCAGACATGCACCTAGCACTAGGCATCATCTTGTTCATACCCTCAGTAATCCTACAACTAATCTGGCTGTACGGCATCGCGTGCGTGTTGTTGTTGCCGTGGCGCGGGCGAAGATATGTGTACAAACGTTAGAAAGGACCGGTTACAAAATCTTGGATGGCGGTAGGGGATCCGTTTACCGAACATCTAACTTCCTGATGAGCGCGTCCCTGTTTGATAACTCGGCGAAGTATTTTTTCTAGCGATCGCGCCTGGTATGTTTCCTTGCGTTCGAGCAGCGCACACTCCTTACCTATAAACTGGGTGAATGTCGGAGGAAATTTTATTTTTGGCACGGTTCGGGAGCACATTATGTAGGCGTCCAACTCGTATCCTGTCCTGAAACGAATGGAGCGTATGGTTCGACCGGCGTCACGATTTCTTGATCTGAAAAGCGAGTATTGTTCACCAAGACCTTGCATCATCGGTCCTGCGTCTTCTTCCAGTTCATCCAGCACGTCAGGGGCAAAGGAAAACAGCGCGATGAGATAGCGTGGATCGCCTTTCGTTTCTAGATACACGACCAGAGCACGCTCGTCACCCTCTTCGTTTCCATAGGCTTGCACTGAGGTGTGCCCTATCTGCTGTGCACTTTGTATCTTCGCCTCCTTTTTCTTCTCAGAAGGAGTAAGCTTCATGGCCCCAATATTCGCCAACCGTTGATCAGGATCAACAGTATACGTGCCTGCACTCATAGGGTAAATACCACGACAAGACTTATAAACTTACCCCCGTCTTACGCAGACATGGTGGAGAAAAAAGTGAAGGCAGAGGTTGGCGACCTGTACCAATGCCCTGCGTGTGGGGGTGTGGAGTTTTCCAAGCCAGGCAAGTGTGCGTGTGGAAAGGCGTTGCAAAAGCTTTGCGATTGTGGCTTTGTCAAGAGTAAGTGCACTTGCTAGTCCTCACAAAATCTTATATACTAGTGGTTTTGGTGTTAGTGTATGGATAACCAGTGGCGTCTGACCATGTATTTTTTTACTGCAGGCTTTGTGCTATTGCTTGCAGTGTTGCACTTGTTTAGGATTTTTCCGATACCTACAGGAAAGTTCTCTTACTACATCGTTAGCGTGGCCGTCATCGTGCTGTTGCTTCCAGTCATCCATTCTATCAACTTCGTGGGCATTGGCAGAGTTGAGCCCAGAAAGAGCGTGCTGAGAATTCGCAAGAAATAGGTTTATAAACTGCCAGTCATGATATTTCTTATAAGCTCTTGTGGTGTAGTCCGGCCAAGCATCGGGCCCTCTCGCGGCCTGGACCCGGGTTCGAATCCCGGCGAGAGCATTGTGGAATCGCAGATTCCACTCTCGACGGTCCCGCACGAAGTAAGGATACCGGCGAGAGCCTTATCTCTTGCTATCCAGGTACGCTTCGATGTCGGCTTTTTTATCTATATTCAATGAAAGTTCAAGACCGTAGTGTGTAGGTTTAGAAAGAATCCATTTTTTGCGAACGAGTTCGTTGACCACCGTAGATATTACTTTGCGATCTCGGGCGTGACCTGGAAGGCCTTTCTGCATGTTGTTTATGTTAGTGTGTTTGCCCATCCAGCATCGCAAGTCATATAGCTTTAGGAGAATGTGCACTCTAATAGGGTCGGGATTACCTTTTGGCATGAAAAGCCAAAGATAAACTACTATTTATAGTTTTCGAAACGTTAACTCGTGTTAACACTTAGAAAGATTTATATACTTCCAGCAATTTACGGAGTACATGAAAGAAGGGAGTATATTTGTGGAGTACTTTGGCGACTCCCCATTAGTACGCATTCTAAACTTTTTGATATTAGGAAAAGATTTTGACTACTCTATGACCGAGATTGCTGAAGGTGCAGGAGTTGGCTGGACCTCGTTTACAAGAGCATGGAAAACCCTAAACGCTAAGAACGTAGTCACGCCAACCAGAACAATAGGTAAAGCCAAACTGTTCAAGCTAAACACTAAAGACCCCACGGTAAAGCGCATGATCACCTTCCACTGGGAGATACTAAAGGAAGAGACGAACAAAGCTCTCAGCAAGAAACTTGTTAAGGCATAAGGCGAGAGCATCTTTTTAAGCCATATCTGGCTACAGCTCGAATGCCTCAAGTGTGTCAGTATGGAACGTGTGGGGGGTTCAATAAATCGGACGCCGAGTTTTCGATTCGACAGACCTATCGTGTTGTGTTCGTGGACAGGAACGAGAAAAGACACGATATAGACTGGGGTGTTAACCTGCATCTGGAATCCTTAAAAGCAAATGCCGTCTTGGCGGCGCGTAAACACCCTTCAGTTCTCCATGTCGCGAGATGCGTTCCTTTGAGCGACATACCTGGATCTTGGAGAAGTATGAAGGATAAGAACGTGACGTTGCAATACGCCACGACAATAGAGACACCAACCCATTATCTCGTGCTTAATCGTTGCGAATTCACCGTGCCAAGTCTAGACCCTTGCATGTTAGCCACCATCACGCCGTGCGTATCTCATAAGGACTACCTTTCTACGCTTTGTAACATACAGATGGCGTTTCCAGAAGATGACTCCTGGTTGTCAGCTGCAAAGAACCACACCTCCTACGTGCCAGTCTCGCTCGTTAGACTTACGGTAGAGTAAAAAGAGAGTATTTTTAAAGAAAATAGCGTTGGGTGCAACCATGCGTGCCCTGATAGTAACCTGGATCGTTCTTGCAGTCGTTCTTGTCAGCGCAGGCTGGTACGGCCAGACAGTCATCCAAGATCTAAAAAACAACGATCAATTACTAGCCACCGCCACCCAACAAGGTTTTGACACGCTCACCCAAAGCATCGGCACGATAAACAAAAACATCAACACACTCGACCAAAGAGTTGCTGGCACAGAAAAGGGCTTGCAAGGGGTAGGCGTAAAAGTGGCCCAAGTGCAGGAATTATCAGAACTAGGGATAAGCTCGTTAACAGGACAGCTTAATCTGCAACAGCAACAAAACGACGAAAAACTTTCTGCCTTAGAAGACAAGATTGTCAGAAACGTTAGAAGTGGTGATCTTACCGGCATGATCGATCGTGCCATCAAAAGCGTTGTTAGCGTGAATACGGACGTTGGCTTAGGAAGCGGCGTGTTCATCAGACCTGGAGGGATAATCGTCACCAACGCCCACGTGGTCAAGGACGCGGGAGAAGGAGCGGTGCGAACGATAGATGGCGAGGTGCATTCAGTTTCCATCGTAGGCACGAACCCGGCAATAGACATCGCCGTCCTTCGAATCAACGGAGACTTTCCGTATCTTGACTTTGCTCGCACCGCCACGGTAGGCGAAAAGGTTGTTGGCATGGGCAATCCTGGAGGACTAAGCTTTACTGTTACAGAGGGCATTGTTTCGGCCATAGATCGCATCCAAAACGGCGTTAACTACGTCCAGACAGACGTGCCCATCAATCCTGGCAACAGCGGAGGCCCTCTGATAAACTCAGGAGGCGACATCGTAGGCATCAACACGCTAAAAATCAAGGGCTTTGAGGGAGTTGGCTTTGCCATAAGCGCACAGCAAGTAGACGACACCATTGACCAGATCATAAGAGCGGCAGAAGCCACAGATTAACTTATAAACCAGCTCTAGCTTCAGACTTCTATGCCAACGTGGCGGAATCCGGTAACGCGACGGTCTCGAAATCCTGGGCTATGCTCAGGATGTGCAAACCGTTTCCTTCGGGAATTCCAGGTTCAAATCCTGGCGTTGGCGTAACCATTATAAATGCAGCACCTAAATTTTACCCTATGAAAGTCGTTGATCCATGGGGAGATAGTGACGTCAAGATAGATGAGGCCCTGGTGAAGGAATTCGGGCTGAAGGTTTTCTCCAAAGAGGAGCTAAAAAAGCTGGATCACTACTTGTTTGATCGAGGTATCCTGGTGGCTCACAGAGACTTTCAGTTCATACAGAAATCTATGGACGAAAAGAAGCCGTTTGGCCAGCTTACCGGCATTGCTGCCTCGGGTCCTTTGCACTTCGGCCACAAGGTAGACGTAGACATGTTCATGTACTTTAGAGACAAAGGGGCTAAGAGTCTTTTTGCTGTTACCGACATCGACGCTTACTGCTCACGAGAAAAGATCTTGGACATGAAGATGGCAAAGGAGATGGCTTTGAACAACGCCAACCACGTGCTTGCGTTAGGACTCAAGGACAAGGAAGTGTATGTGCAAAGCCAGCAGCCTGCACGGTACTTTGAGCTTGCGTTTGAGGTGTCAAAGAAGATCACCGAAAACACGTTCAGAGGTATTTATGGCCATGTGGACTTAGGAAAGATCGGTGCAAACCTGCTGCAGTACGCAGACATCCTGCACGTCCAACTTCCCGAGTTCTTTGGCACCATGCCCACGCTAACTTGTGTTGGTGTGGATCAGGACCCTCACGCTCGCGCCGTTCGAGACATTGCCAAGCGCTTACCTTACAAATTCTTCCAGCCCTCGTTTGGCTATTTCCAGCACCAAGGAGGCTTGCAAGAGGGAAAGAAGATGAGCGCTTCGCACCAGGAAACCGCCATCTTCTTGGACGACACGCCAGAAGCAGCCTGCAAGAAGATTGATCGCGCCTTCAGCGGGGGCAGGGAAACCCTTGCCGAGCACAAAAAGCTCGGGGGCGAGCCAGACAAGGACAAGACATTCGAACTACTCAAATTCCACCATCCTGACACGAAGAAGGTCGAGGAGTTGCATGCTGGCTTTAGCTCTGGCAACGTCACGTCCGCAGATCTTAAGGGCTTTGCAAAGGACTTTGTAACTAAATTCTTGAAAGACCACGCAAAGAAAGTGGCTAAGACAGAAAGTGCCGCGCACAAGATCGTGTATGGATAATTATTCA
>NYZT01000047.1 GCA_002687275.1 Candidatus Woesearchaeota archaeon | reverse complement strand
TGCGCCTTCAATGCCTACTTCTGAGATTCTGTCCACGGTGTTGTTGCCGCCGCCTCCGCAACCTACCACTTTGATTGTTGCTCGTTGTGTGTAGAGTACTTCTTCGAGTGCTGCGTCTTCTGATTGGTCTTCTGGTGGTTGTGGAACCTGCTGTGGAGAAGAAATTTGCGTGGATTGCTCACTGGGCTCATAGGCCGCTTCCCCATTCATGGTCGCAAATCCTGCTTCTGACTATTTAAGCATTTGTGTACTGAAGAATAGAGTACTCACTTGGGAGGAGGTACAAAGGTCACTGTTTCGTTTGCTATGTCTTTGTATTTCTTTGTTAGCTGGTCAGAAATCTCTTGTGGCATGGCCTGTTTTGGTTGGATGTCGTACCCTTTTTCTTTCTTGGTTACGGTGGCTTCTAGTCCTAGCGCTTTGTTGAGTGCCTCTACTTTTTCTTTGCCATCGGTAACAACTCGCTTTACCTCTACTTCGTAGCTCACGTCCTTGCTTGCCAAGGGATGGTTGAAGTCTACGAGTATGCGTCCGCCGCTTACCGTTCTGACGACGCCGATCATGCCGTCAATGTTTAATTGCAGGCCTACTTGCGGCTCGATTTTTTGTTCTTGGAACTTTGCTGCAGGAATCATTTGGATTAGTTTGGGATCTTTCTTGCCAAATGCCTTGTCTGCTGTTATGGTAAAGGAGTGCTTGCCGGCTTCTTTGCCGATGAGTTCTTCGTCAATGCCTGCAAGAATCATGCCCTCTCCTAGGCAGATTACTACGCTGTGTGGCTCGCCTGGCAAGTTGTTTTTCTTTGCAACATCTGGCTTTGTGGTGTCGTACACGTGACCTTCACAACTGCCGGTGTAGTCAAGTTCTACAAACTCTCCTTTCTTTAATGGCATAGGTTATTTGTTCTCCCATGCTTTAAAAGGCTTCTGATTGTTTTCTTACTGCGGCAGAAACGGTGTCTTCTTTGTTGACGCTGTTGAGAATCATGTCTACGACCTCTTTTTGGGTGAGCATGCTGGTGTCTATCCATAGGTCGTAGTGATTCTTGTTTAGGTGGTCTACCTGGTAGACGGTGGCAAATCTTCTTCTGTCAGAGCTTAGGCGTTGGGTGTGTAACTGTCTTACGTCGTCTTCGTTTGCAAACGCGTAGGGCATGGTTCTGAACACTCTGTGCGCGCCTACCCGTTCTGAGACGTCCAAGAATATGCGGAAGCTGTCTGGCAAGAACTTCCATCCTAGAAGTGAAACCACTATTAGGTTTTCTTCGCCTTGTGCTAGGTGACGCAGGGTGGCGTCCACTCGCTCGTCGCTTTCTGGTTTTATCTCATCCAGCTCGTTGAGCTCGTCAATGCCTAGCCCTTTTTCTTCTGCTATCTGTTCTCGGATTTTTCCTGCTCTGAGGACTTTTGCTTTTAGTTGGTGGGCAAGCAGCTGAGCTATGGAGGTTCTACCACTTCCGGGTTTGCCGCTGATGGTGATGATCATTGCTCAGTGAAAACCTTTATATTCATGGCACTATTAAATGTTGCTATGATAGGACCTCACACAGTCCCAGACGCAGAGCAGATAAGGAAAGACAAGCAATTGTTGGTGGGCCTGACTCGCGAGTACGTGGGGGATAAGGAAGCTGAGCGGCTCATCTATCGTTTTACCAATGGCGATTCCATTGAGCAGGTGTTCGCCACACAAGATGAAGAGGGGGAGGTCATCGAGGAAACCAACGACCTTGTACGAAACTTAGAAGCACAGAGGGAGTGCGCTTCCACCTATGGAGAAATGGGACTGGTTATGGATCTTTGCGTTCTTGAGCGGTACGGTATTCAAGGCGTTAGCGACATGTGGAAGGAACTATGTGGAGATTCCCGCTGACTTCATAACATCTTCTGAATGTCTTTCATTATTTCAGCCTGGATGGCCAGGCAATTTTTCTTTGTGAGTTTTTTGTCGAACGTTCTTGGCTTGCCTATCTTTATGCTTAGGCTTTTTGTGAAGTTAGGAAGTCTCTTGTCGTACGGCCACCACTGAAACGTGCCCTTGATGGCTACTGGGACTAGCGGTGCCTTGGTGAGCAGGTGCAACACCCCTAATCCGGTGTGCGTGGTTGGCAATAATTTTCCGTCATGGGTTCTTCTCCCTTCTGGAAAGATGCCGATTATCGTGTTCTTTTGCAGGAGTTTTCGTGCTTTTTCGATGCTGCCTTTGGTGGGGATTTGGCGGTACAATCGCAGGAAGGGCGCGGCCCATACTTTGAAGAAGTGCCTCCAGATTATGAAGCGTGGCACGGGATGGCTTGCCGCGATCACCGACCCTAGTAATGGCCCATCGATGTAGCTTGCGTGATTTACCACGAGTATGCACTTCCGTGGAAGGCTGCCTACTCCTTCTACTCTGGTTAGGAAGGGTTTGAGGGCTAGGAAGGTAAGTGTGGCTATCATACGTTGCTGCTACCTTTTGGTTATTTATGTTTTGCCATAACGCTTATATATCTTCGTCCTTGCGAGTGCTCATGCGACAAGTGGTGTACTGGGGCTTGTATGACCTGGCTAACACGATTTTTTCTGCGTTGTTTGTCACTTTCTACTTTCCTTTGTACATAAAGAATTACCTGGGTGGCAGCGAGTTCATGATCGGTCTCGTGTTTGGTCTTTCTTTGCTTACTGTTGGAGTTCTTGTGCCGTTTATTGGAGCTTGGAGTGACAAGGTTGGTGTGAGGATGCCTTTCATTGCTGTCTTCACCGTGCTTTGTTGCCTGGCGACGCTTGCCGTTCCGTTTTCTGGACTAAGTCTTGCTTTGTTCTTGGGTTTTGTGGCTAACTTTTGCTATCATGCTGCCTTAACTGTGTACAACGCCTTGCTGCCCACGGTTAGCAAGGGCACAAGCACTGGTTGGGCCTCTGGCGTTGGTGCGGGTCTTGGCTATTGTGGCACGGTTATTGCTTTACTCGTGTGCTTTCAGTTGTTGAACGCATTTGGATGGGAGAGTAAGGCTGGCGTCCAGAGTATTTTCATCGCCACCGCTGTGCTGTTCATGTCCCTGTCGTTGTTCTTGTTCTTGGGGGTGAAAGAGACTCCTAAACCGAGGCACGCGTTTATCGGACGAGAGGTAATGCAAGGTTTGCATTTCATCTGGCGTAATCTTCGGGTGCGGAGGTTCCTGCTAGGGATGTTTTTCTACACGAATGGCGTCACGGCCGTCATTATTTTCTTGTTCTTGTTCGCCCAGGAAGTTTTGGGATTGACGCCTAGGGATTTTTTCTTCTTTTTTGGGTTCTTTGCGTTGTGGAGTGTCATCGGGAGCCTGACTGCAGGACGATTCACCGCGATCCATGGCGGCATTCGCGTGTTGGTGTGGACGGGTCTTTTGTGGATCATCACGGTCATACTTCTAATGGTCTCTCCTACCTTGTTTGCTTTTGGTGTTGCTGGAATAACTGGTGGCGCTGCCCTTGGTTCTGTGTGGACGGCCTCAAGACCGCAATTGTTAGAGCTCGTGCCTAAGAAAAGGGTGGGTAGCTTTTTTGGTTTCTTAGAATTAACAGGAAAGATGAGTGGCGTGCTAGGCCCGGTCATCTTTGGCTGGCTCGCATCTTTTGCCTCTTACAACTGGGCGCTGCTAAGCTTGTTAGTATTCTTTGTGATTGGGATAGCGTTCATTAAGGGCGTCTAGGCCTCAAAACGCTTGCCAACCTCTTCCCAATTAACAACGTTCCACCAGGCGGCTATATACTTTGCCTTTTCGTTTTTCCACTTGAGATAAAAACTATGCTCCCACACGTCCAACGCTAAGATTGGTGTTTTTCCTTCAGAAAGAGGTGTGTCCTGGTTGGCTGTGCTCATGATGGCTAGCTTGCCGTTGTCTATGACCAACCAGGCCCAGCCGCTGCCAAAGCGAGTTGTTGCAGCGGTGGTGAAGTCCTCTTTGAAGTTCTCCAACCCCCCAAACTGGTTAAGAGCTTGTAGTAGTTTTCCGGTAGGTTCTGTTTTGTTAGGACTCATGACTTGCCAAAAGAGTGAGTGGTTTGCGTGTCCGCCTCCGTTGTTTTGTACTGCTGTGCGGATGTCTTCTGGTAGCTTGTCGAGGTCTTTGAGTAGCTCTTCTACGGGTTGGGAGAGCAGGTCTGTGCCTAGGGCGGCGTTGAGCTTGTCTACGTACCCTTGGTGGTGCTTGCCGTGGTGGATTTGCATGGTTTCCTTGTCAATATGTGGCTCTAGTGCATCTTGCGCATATGGTAGTTTGGGAAGCTCGAACATCGTAAAAGTCTACATCTAGCATTATTTAATGATTTGGGTAGTCTATGGGCTAATTTTAGTCAGAACCTTGGGATTAAACGCAACGTTTATATAAAAGAGGCTTACAGTATACGATTTAGTATATTGAGGCTTGTGTGGAAAGAAGAGACTACCTAACCATCCGACTCCTGATCCTGCTGACGCTATCTAACAAGGAGAAGAGCGTCAACCAGATAGCCCATGACACCAAGATAAACTGGCGCACTGTTGCCAAGCACCTACAACACCTAGCCAAGCAAGGGCTCGTCCAACAATACTATTTCGCCCAGCAACTAAAAATCTACGAGATAACCGACACAGGAATGCTCGTGCTCACCGAGCCACCAAGACAGGAGGTCCTCGCATGAAGATACTCATGCTCGGCTGGGAGTTCCCACCCTACAAAACCGGAGGGCTAGGAACCGCTTGCTACGGGTTAACCAAAGGCATGTCCAAAGAAGGAGTAGACATAACCTTTGTCGTGCCGTTTGATCCAGGTAAGGGAGAGTTTGTCAACCTCAAAGGCATGACAAAAACCAAGGTAGAGCGCATACCGAGCTTGCTTACCCCCTACCAAACCAGCGCAGGCTACGATGCGTGCATGAACGACCAGGGAGCACAAGAGGTGTACGGCTGGAACCTCTTTGCCGAAGTAGAAAGGTATTCCCAACTTGCCGCAGGCTTTGCAGATGACTCCTTTGACATAATCCACGCACACGACTGGATGACGTACAAGGCAGGCATACTAGCAAGAGAGATAACCAAAAAACCCTTGGTGGTGCATATCCACGCAACAGAGTACGATCGCACGGGTGGCCATCCCAACGAAGAGATAGCAAAACGAGAATCAGAAGGCATGCATGCCGCAGACCTAGTGATTGCCAACAGCCAACGACTCAAAGACGAGGTCATCAAACATTATGGAATCGATGCTGCAAAGATAGAGGTCGTGCACTGGGGCCTAGACACTGATGACAAATCTATCCCGCAGAGAGCCGGCTGGAACCAACCCACCGTGCTCTTCTTGGGAAGAATGACCATCCAAAAAGGACCTGAGTACTTTGTCCACGCCGCACAAAAAGTGCTATCCCACAATCCTAACGTTCAATTCGTCATGGTTGGAAGCGGGGACAAGCTACCAGACGTCATCAACCTTGCGGCAGACCTAGGCATATCTGACAAGATACTATTCACCGGCGCTCTACGTGGAGAGGACGTCAACAGGGCCTTCAGCATGGCAGACTTATTCGTCATGCCCTCTGTATCCGAACCCTTTGGGTTAGTTGCTCTAGAGGCAATGCACAATGGCACGCCTGCCATCATCAGCAAACAAAGTGGGGTGTCAGAAGTCATGCGTCACTGCATGCAGGCAGACTTCTGGGACGTGGACAAGATGGCAAACCTCATCGCGACAAGCCTCCAGCACACCGCCGTGTTAGACGAGCTCAAACATAACGGGAAAAAAGAGATCAAACGCTTTGATCTGGCCACTCCAGCCAAAAAAGTAATAAACGCGTACGGGAAGGTGCTACTATGAACGTGTGCTGCTACTTCCAAGTCCACCAACCGTTTAGGCTAAACAAAAACTATACGGTGTTTGACGTGGGCAAACACGACGCCTACTTTGACGAAAAGCTAAACAAGGAAGTCATGGCAAAGGTAGCCAAAAAGTGTTATCTGCCCACCAACAAACTCTTGCTTAAACTCATCAAGAGGCACGGCATACGCTTCGCCTTCTCCATAACCGGGGTGGCTATAGAACAGTTCCCTAAAGAGGTTCTACAATCCTTCCAAAAATTAGCAGACACCGGCAACGTAGAGTTCTTATCCGAAACCTACCATCACTCGCTAGCGTTCTTGTATGATAGGCAAGAGTTCGACCACCAAGTGGGATTGCACAAGAAAACCATAAAAAAACATTTCAGACAGACGCCAAAGATTCTCAGAAACACGGAGCTGATATACAACAACGAGGTGGCAAGCCATGCAAAAAGGTTGGGCTACAAGGGGGTGTTGGCAGAAGGTGCCGACCACGTTTTGGACTGGCAGAGCCCCAACTACGTCTACCAAAGCCCTAGCGGCGTGCCTCTATTGTTGAAAAACTACAAGTTATCCGACGACGTAGCCTTCCGATTTTCTGACAAGAGCTGGAAGGGACACCCGCTAACCGTAGAAAAATATGGCTCCTGGCTAAGCCAGGCCCCCGGAGACGTCGTGAACCTGTTCATGGACTATGAGACGTTTGGAGAGCACCAATGGGAAGATACTGGAATTTTTAATTTCTTAGAAAGCCTTCCAAAAGAACTAGAACAAAAAGACATCCGGTTCATCTCACCAAGCGAAGCGCTCAAGCAAGCGCCAAAAGCCACGGTAGACATGCCAAATTTTGTCAGCTGGGCAGATGTCGAGCGTGATCTTAGTGCGTGGACGGGCAACAAATTACAAGACTCTGCGCTAGAAAAACTCTACAAGATGAAACAAACCCTTTCTGGAAAAGCCCTGGAAGACTGGAGAAAGTTGACAACGTCAGACCACTTCTACTACATGTGTACCAAATGGTTCAACGATGGCGATGTACATAAATACTTCAACCCCTACGACAGCCCGTATGAGGGGTATATAGCATTCATGAACGCGCTACAAGACCTAAGCCAGCGACAGGAGGAGTGGATCACGGTATGATCTTCAAGCTCATCAAGCGAGCGTTCCAGATACCTGACCATGACAACGCGCTAGTCACAAAGCTCACCTCTCGCCAGACTCCTAAGAAAACTCGTAAACAAGCGCCTGTTATCAAAGACCCCGTGGCTAAACATTTAAATACTCGAAAGATTGCAACTCCTCCTATGCCACGACGGAAAACCACCAAGAAAAGTCGGGTGAAGAAACAAATCTTTGGCGGCATCCACGCTGACAGTTCCTTTGTTTTGAAAGACGGCAAAAGCTTGCGCAGCGTGTACGAGCTCATCGATGCGCTAGAGACCATGCACCAAGAAACCTACAAACATCACGTTTCTGAGGACAACAACGACTTTGCCAACTGGGTGCGGGATTGCTTTGGCGAGCCCGGACTAGCCTCCCACATGGAGAAGATGCGCACCCAGCAAGAGACGCAAAAAGTGCTGCTAAAGCACATGGTGAGAGAGCTTAGCAGACTAAAATCCTGACTGTTTCTACTCTTAAATGACGAAACATTTAAATAGTGGTTTTGGCACTCTATAGTCGAGGGGTTGATGGATTCTTTACGCATATTAGCCGGA
>NYZT01000046.1 GCA_002687275.1 Candidatus Woesearchaeota archaeon | reverse complement strand
TTTCAGTCATCTCACTAAAAGCTTTACCACAAGGGAGCGAATCTCCCCCAATAAACGTGGCCACCAATCGGTCAACACCCAGAAGCTCGAAGAAGGGTTCGTCTGGTCGGCGTTTCCGGTAGTCGTCAGGAATGCCAAGAAGCAGCCACACCAAACTTCCATCCCAGGCAACCTGCTCTAGCGTGCCTGGAAAATTTGCTGAAAATCTTAGGTTTCCATCCTTGTCATAATCCCGCATCAAGTCCTTATTGTAACAAAGAAAACCGCTTTTATGCGGAACGAAGTGCGTTGACTGGTCATCAACCAAAAGTTTCGTTGTCTTTCTGTCCTTAACCCACACGCTAGGCACTGCCATGACCCGCCAAAACAGGAGCAGTTTATAAGGATGTGCTCAGGAAGAACTAGTTAAGGATTCATTGTGTAGACCCCGGACTTAAGACGCCAGCGACATGTGGTAGACGATGATTTCTGCGGGTTCTATGACCTCGGTGTAGCCAGGCGCGGGTGAGACTCCAGAGACGCGGCTCTTTTTCGTAGGTGAGTGCAGCACGTACAGGCAGTTCTTCACCCTGACGCTTGACCGTAGAAGGCCATTGGGAGGACTTTTGTCTTGGGAGTGTGTGATAACCGTTTCCAGCTTGCAGCTGTCAGGTTCAGGAGTATCATCATCAGGTTCAGGGTGGAACCACGCCTCACATTGATTATCTTCTCCGCGAACGTCAATGCTTAGCGGAACCATGCACTCAGTGTCATATTCTTCTCGTGCACTCCCAACAATATCTCCATCATACTCCCACGGCTCTCCATCTCTGAAGTGGAAGCGGGAGCCGCTGTAGCCGTCAATGTCTGCGTTGCAGTACAAGGTTAGCGCAGGAAATCCTTCCAGCATGTGCAGCTCTCTGATGTCAACATTCTTATGGATGATGTAGCGAGGCCGGCCCAGCTTCTTGGCTTCCTGGCGATTCTCTGCTATGCCTGAGAGCCACGGATCAGCCCATAGTGGAGGGTCGAAAGCAAAACCCGGGTACAAAAAGTGCCGGGTGGGCACGGTTATAAGACGGGATGCGATGTCCTCTGGCCGTATGGAATCTCTCACCTTGCGTTTTGTCATAGGTTCCATGACGGCTGTTGGATGAAAACTCATGGGCTCTACACCAGTAGCTCGAATGATCGTGTCTGTTGGTTCGGGACGGAAATATTGGCCAAACATGCGGTCAGCGCCCGGGACCTCAGGCCCTGGTAGGACGCTCTCGGTGTCCAGGTGCAACCACACCCGATCTCCATCGCCAAAGATTTGCTTAACATGCCCGTACTTTCCGAAGTTGGCCGTGAACAAGGGCTTGCCACCATAATGGTAGCTCCGAAGCGAATGATCGCCACGAACGATGATGAGTTGGTTAGCCACCGTTAACTCCGAGGGATCCTCATCCGGAAGCAAATAAAAGCGATCGTCTTCCGATAACTTGACCGTCGCATCAGAAAGATCGATGGACACTGCAGGCATGAGGCACATGACAAAATCACGAGATATAAACATTTGTAGCCTGGAATGACTACGTCGTATCCGATACAGCATCATGAAGAGGTTCTAGCTGCTTCAACGAAAGCGTGTACTGGATAAAGAGTTGTGGTTGGGTGACGGTTAATCTGGCAGATTCATGTTTTTTGGGGAGCGTTCTTCCTGGGGTGAGCACGAACAGCTCGTCTTCAACATGACAGCTTGCGTGAACTTCTTCTGGCACCATACGCAGGCGGGAAACAGCATATACTACGTTAAGATCTGTGGTTTGGATGTCGTCTGGCGGGCCGCTATATCGACACGCGCGGTGCAGACCCACAGAAAGTTGCGGAGGCCATGAAGAAGAGGGAGTAGCGGGAACAACCCCATACGTTTTTTCAGCGGACACTTCACCCGCCTCAACATATATCTCCCTGCTCATTCCTTCAGTAGAAAAGGGCAATCTCACACTCCCACCCCCAGACCATACATTCCCACTCAAGCCGAAATCGTTAGAGAAAAATATACGCTTATCTGCAGCGGAAACGCCATCGTCTATAATCGTGCCCCCCACTCCATGCGCATTAAAAACGAGCATGACGTAGTCAGACGGAAGCCGCCCTGCCCGCACTTTGTCCATGGCATCGGGAACACTAAGGATGCCACTTTCGTGAATGGGATTGGAGGTTACAAAACTATCAGGCGCGCCTACCGTTCTCAGCGTACCCGCCGCTTTCAACACGCTCGTCCGCGCAAGAACGTACAGGTTCTCAGCGTCATGCCCAATGTCCGTGACGCTATTCTTCGGCATCAAGATCATACTACGATGCTGGCCGTTCATGTCAAACGCTGCCACCCCTTGGGTGGTTATGACAAACACGCCGCCTTAAACATATTCATGAGAGACAGGCGCAACGTCCATCCCTGTTTCTTTGACGTACATACTCGGTGGTAACTGCCATCGGTGCTTCTCTGTTAATTGGACCACGACATCAGAAAGATCATCTGGCAATATAGGTGGCATGGAACCCCAAACACCGCATACTTTATAAGATTTCATAGTCTTAAGCACCATAATGAAAACGGTTAAGCTGGGCAGGCACAGCATGAAGGCGCTAAGCCAGGATACAAGAGTGGACATAATGAAGCTCTTGGACGAGCGCAACCACACCCAGACAGAGATTGCCGAAGCGCTAGGCATGAGCGCGCCCTCTGTCAAAGAACACGTTGAGGGGCTGGTCAAGGCAGGCCTTATAGAAAAGTTGGAAGAGGGAAGAAAGTGGAAGTACTTCCAGCTAACCAGAAAAGGGAAGGCAGTTCTCCACCCCCAAGACGTTCGGCTGATGATCGTGATAACCACCTTTGTGTTTTCGGCCATTGTTGGCGGGTTTGGACTCTTGAAAATGCAGATGCAATCCTTCACAGCCATGCAAGCACCTGTTGATATGGCAAAATCAGCACCGATGGCCGAGGCAGCCCTCATGGCCGCCCCAGCAGATGAGGTCGTCAGAGAGGTTGCGCAACCTGGCGTTTCTGGCCTAGGACTGGCAATATACCTCGGATGGCTATTATTCTTACTCCTAGCCATGCTGTACTTACGAAGGCATCCGCCTAAGTAATTCAGACAGTATATATAGAACATTGTTCTACCTAAGGTTATGAAACACACCATACTCATAACGATCGGATTGCTCGCAATGCTAGCCTGCACGGGGGAACCCGTGCCACCACACTCAGCGGTGTCTTTAGACCGCTTTGCCTCTGGAGCAGAAATGCTCAAAGCATTTGAGCAAGCACGAGACAGAGGCGGCATGTTTGACGGCATGATGCGCGTTGCCACGATGGCAGAATCTGCGTCTTTCGCCGCAGCACCAAAAGCCGCAGCATACTCAGAAACCAACATCCAGGTTGCCGGTGTTGACGAAGCAGACATCATCAAAACAGACGGAAACTATATCTACGCCATCGCCCAGGGCAGACTGCACATCATAAAAGCAGCAACGTCCGATCTTATCAGCACCACAGACCTAGGCAACAACCCTATCGAGCTGTTCATACAAAAAGACAGACTTCTAGTGTTCGCTAACGGCTACGAAGACATAGTCAGGCCAGAGCCACCAATCACCGGAAAAATGATCGCGCCGCGATATCCCTACCCAGGAAGAGGCTACGTGAGCGTCAGCATACTAGACATTAGCGACAAGAAGGATCCAGAAACAGTCAAAGAGGTAAAGTTCAACGCCAACTACGCCAGCTCCAGAAGAATTGGGGACGACGTGTATTTCGTGGTCAACTCTCACCCGCAATGGGGCGAGTGGGATGACTGCGTCTCCATAGTACCCATGATGAAGGAGCACACAGACTGGGTGCCAGTGGTACCGTGTACCCGAGTGGGATACATCCCTGACGTGCGAGCAGAGCAGTTCTTCACCATCGGATCGATGAACATGCGCTCTGGTGACCTGCAAAAGGAAGTCATCGTTGGCTCTGGCCAAAACATTTACGCCAGCCTTAACAGCATCTACATCGCGCAAAACCAACACCCAAGCTACGGGTGGCTAGGCGAGCCAGCGCTCACACCCGGACCAGAAAGAACCGCAGTGAGCAAGTTCGACCTGGACAAAGGAAAGATAACCTTTGCAGGCTCTGGAAGCGTACCCGGTCGCATACTCAACCAGTTCAGCATGGACGAGCACGAAGACCATTTCAGGATTGCAACAACAGTAGGCAACGTCTGGGATGAGAAAGAAAAATCAAGCAACAACATCTACATACTTGATGACGCGCTAGAACAAGTAGGCGCAGTGGAAGACTTAGCACCAGGCGAAAGAATCTACTCTGCCAGGTTCATGGGCGACAAGGGCTACATCGTCACCTTCAAGAAGGTCGACCCCTTGTTCGTGATAGACCTATCCAACCCTCGGGATCCTTCAGTGCTAGGCAAGCTGAAAATTCCAGGGTATTCCGACTACCTACACCCCATTGGCGAGAACCACCTCTTAGGCATGGGCAAAGACACTGTGGAGGCCGAGCAAGAGCTCACCCAAAGGCGAGGGATGGACTTTGCCTGGTACCAAGGCGTAAAGCTAGCCGTGTTTGACGTCTCAGACGTTGAGAACCCCATCGAACTCCACAAAGAGATTATTGGGGATCGAGGGACAGACTCTGAAGCGTTGCACAACCACAAAGCAGTCTTGTTTGACGAGGCACAAGACCTGCTCGTGTTGCCAATAACGCTTGCAGAGATCAAAGGCGAACGAACCTCAGACAACCAGCACGGAGACTACGTCTTCCAGGGAGCGTACGTGTACGACCTGAGCGTGCAGGAAGGATTCAAGCTGCGAGGAAAGATCACGCACTACGACACTGACGAAGTGTTCAGAAAGTCTGGCTTCTACTTCAGAGGGGATAGCAAGATCAGAAGAAGCCTGTACATCAGCGACAGCCTGTACACCCTCTCTGACACCCGACTCCAGCAGAACCACCTAGGCAGTCTAGAACGCCTCGGCAAGGTCACCTTCCCGGGCAGCAGCCAAGAACCTGAGGTTATGTACTAGAGAAACGTTTTTATATTTTCTTTCTTTTTTCTTTGCCATGCGTTTGGTGTCAAGAACAGGCGAGAGAGGCTACAACATCCTCCAGCTATGTTGCTTATTTGGAGCGGTTTGCGTTGCGGTTATGGGAGCATCTTGGCTTATTACGTCAGGTAATAAAAAGTCTTACGAGAACATACTCAGAGAAAACGCAACAGCCATCACTAGCGTCACTCCACACGACACAGATTACGATGGGGACGACGTCACAGACGCTATTGGCATCGTACCACAAATAGACGGTTCAGAATTACAAGTGCCCATGTTCGGCGTGCGAGAAAAAGGCACCGTACGCTACGTCAACGGCGCAGTCAGACGAGCGCACAACGCAGACTGGCACTACGACTACCGCAGCTTACAAGCCCAGCCGAACGCAACTGATTAAAACTCTTAGTTCTTCGTAGCAGCATGCAACCCAAGATCTGCAAGAATCTCATAACCTGCTCTCTAGGCCTCATGTTCCAAAAGCCAAAGCCATTATTGATGGCGTTCAAGAAAGACAAGCACGTGCCCATCCACACCTGGTTCATGCGAGGCACGATTGACGTGTACTGGCTGGATGAGAACAAGAAAATAGTGGAGAGGGCAACCCTGCCACCCTGGAAGTATTACAAGCCAAAGGTTAAAGCACGCTACGTTCTCGAACTACCCGAAGGAGCAGCCCTTCCTGGCTGGACAAAGAAAGCGTCATAGTTAGTATAGCACAACCTCAACGTCTCCCCATATCCACGCTCTATGTACCGAATGCCTGCCTTGCGCACGTGTTTTGCAACAACCGGTTTAATTTTTCGCAACGCCAGATCCGGAACGTTCGGGAGCAAGTGATGTTCTAGATGGCAGTCAGTCAACGCGTTACCCACCAGACCCCACAAGAAAAGGTTGGGCCGAATGTTAAACGTGGTCTTTGCCTGATGGGCAAACCAAGCAGGGCGTCTGTCAAACTGCACCATGCCTGCATGATGCATCACACCAAGATGGAGCACTATGGGCGCGAACAGGGAGCGTGCGATGAAAACACAGGCGAGAGCGTAATACCACGGAACAAACAAAGCGAACAGCCAGGCCTGGACAGCAATGCCTGCCAGCATGAGAACCACGTACACTCCTAAGTCCTTCCACCTTCCCCACAAAAAATGGAAGCTAAACCCGACAACGTACGGCAGGGCAGCATAGGGCAGCACAAAGAAAAATAAGAAAGGAGGCATTCTCCCAAAGGCGAACACGCTGCCCACCTTTTTTTCCATGTTGGTGTGCAAGTGATGGATCCTTACGTGTCTATCATTCCACCACTTGCTTGACTGGCCAGCAAAAAAGTCAGAAACAACATACGCTAAGACCTGATTTACTTTTCTATTCTTGACCACGCTGTGATGGCTAGTGTCATGCGATAATGTTACGGCAAGACCAAACGAAGCGTACGCGATCATGGCTAGGCCGACAATTTTGTAGACAAGACCGTGGGAAAACACCCAAAAGCCTGCCACCAGCAGCACAACGCGAAGCAGGTTAACTAGTATGTTGACACCATACACCTCCCACCAGGACATAGCAGTAAGTAGTTTGCGCGCCTTGTTCGCGATGGCTTGAAACGTAGACATGTTGCTAGCCAAGCTTTCAAGGTTAAAAAACTTGCGCAGTACGGAACACTTAAAAACCTGCCAGTATTCCTTAAACCACCAGGGGGTGTAGTATAACCTGGCATTATAGCCGCCTCCAGAGCGGTAGATCGGGGTTCAAATCCCTGCGCCCCCATTAGCGGAATGCTCTTAAGTTATGAGCCTATCTCTAACGTCATGAAGGCATATCTAGCGGTAAAGTTTCACGAAGACTGCAGAAACAAAGCGTTAATCGAAAGTGTGTCTGAGGCACTGCACAAAGCAGGCATAACTACGACCGTGATGGTTCGGGATCACGAAAAGTGGGGAGAAGTAAATTTTTCTCCTAGCGAACTCATGAGCCTAACCTTCGACATAATCAACAAGTCAGACATGTTGATAGTCGAATTCTCAGAAAAAGGTGTAGGTCTAGGTATCGAAGTGGGGTACGCACACTCAAAGGGCATCCCCGTCATCGTAATCGCAAAGGAAAACCCAGAAATCTCAAACACCCTTAAAGGAATTGCGAAAGAGGTCATTTTCTATGAAACTCCTAAAGAACTTACCGAAAAGATACTTCATCTTTCAAAATGACAGAAAAGCGAAAAGTTTATAAATACTGTAGCCATAACTATAGCTATGGCGACAACAATCCAAGTGTCAGAAACAACCAGGCAACAGCTGGAAATACTCAAGAATAAGGAAAGATCAGATAGTTTTGACAAGGTTATTGAAAAACTATTGGACAAGCAGTTGAAAATACCTAAAACAATGCTAGGCAAAATACCCCAACTCAGCAAATTCACCAAGGCAGATAAAAGAGGCACATTTAATGAACTTTGAGTTTATCATGGATAGTTGGGCATGGGTCGAAATCTTTAAAGGGACACCAAAAGGTATACGCATAGCAAAGCTAATACACAGCAAGAGAGTAGCGGTTACACAGCACACTCTTGCCGAACTTGCAGACAAATTTTACCGAGACAAGATACAGTTTGATGAGGCCTTAGAGCACATCAAAAGCAACACAACCATACTACCCCTAACCGAAGAAATCATGCTAAGAGCACCCGAAGTGAAAGAAGAAATGAGAAAAAAACACAGAGACGCAAGCCTAGCAGACGCAATAAACGTTACAACAGCCAGAATACACAATGCAAAAGCAATAAGTGGAGATGCGGATTTCAAAGACATTCCCGGAGCGCTCTTCTTATGAGCACCCAAGCGTTTTGAACTACCCCTTCAAGGCCTGGCTAAGGGCCATGAAGAACAGAGGAACCGCGGCAAAGAACAGGAATCCTGGCGGTGCCTCTGGAGGAGGTAGCGTGAACGTCGTTAGTATCTTAGGGAACGTTACGATGACCGTTGCTGCTAACATCACACACGCTGCGTACGCAGCATATTTTGTGTGCTTGTTCCAGAAGAACGAAACCGCAACCGCCAACTGCACTATGCCCACCAGGTACAAGAGCGCTACTGGAAACACCGTGCCATAAAACATTTTGTACGCGTTGTTCAGGAACCAGTCCGCACTGGTAAACTTCAGGACGCCAAACACCAAAAAGAACAAACCAAGTCCAATTCTAATCATAAGATTTCTTTTCAAGTAAATCACCAAACTCTCTCGGGCCATCACTCTTTAAAAAATGAATGTTTAAGACAGAGAACTCTTACTAAGAAAAGGAGAGCTAGTTTCCGGTAACATAACAATTATTCTGGGCAGGACATTGTACCTCTGCAAACGGAACCGTGTTCAAAACGCGCATTGAAACCCCCGGAATAGAGACCGCAGATATAGCATTCGCTTCAGATGTTGCACAGTTAGCCTGGCCTGACACACCACAATTTTGCATTCCCACTAGTCCCTCGTTTGCTGCCCTTTGTGTTAGTTCTGCACTAGGCGTTCTTCCTAGACTCATAGCAAGTTCCATCTCCGTTAGAGCAGGACCACACCTACATGGCTTTTTCTTTAAGCCAACACACATTTTTCCGGTAGGACATTCAGCATCAGTGATCTCTACAGCTAACGGCAAGCGATCAAGGAGCGCTCTAGACTCTGGCGTATCTGACTGGCAAGATATAGGACGGTAGGTTTCCATCTCAGGATCTATACCTTCTTGACTGCACTCTCTTCCTTTATCCACAAGGTAGCATTTTGCATCATCAGGACAGTGGGCACCAGAGATGTGCTCGCCTCCAGACGGAGCGGTACTAAGACACTTGACCGTTTTTTCTTCGCTACAAACCACCGCGTTTTCGGGCTGTTCAACAACACACTCGCACCTTGCTTTCTTCTTTGCGTAGCAACCAAAGACAGCATGGAGTCCGTCTCTGTTGTCTCTGCGATTGGCATCACAATGTATCCGGGTTTTCTTTTCAAAGAAGTCCTGGAGCGGTTTTATGCTCCCGTATTGCTCGATATTTTGTTGGACGGCGGCTAGACTCAGACAACTCATCTCTCCGGTAAACCTAGCGCGTTCATTCTCCGGAATATCTCTTTCAAAGGTTGCACCCGT
>NYZT01000045.1 GCA_002687275.1 Candidatus Woesearchaeota archaeon | reverse complement strand
GTTCCCAACATCCCTATTAGCGTCCAGGTTACTGAACAAGATCCAAGAAAGATGGTCCAGCAAGGCAAAGAATACCATTCCTGGGGACCAGAAAGGATTGTTGTCAAGATCCCCATGGGCGTGGTGCACAAAGGCACGCCAAGCACGTATGCAATCAAAGAATTAGCAAGAGTAGGCATCCCGGTAAACGTCACTAGCTGTATGACCCGAGACCAGGCCTACGCAGGCATTACCGCAGGCGCACGTTACCTATCCTTGTTCTGGGGAAGAATAAAAGATTCTGGCGGCAATCCAGAAGCAGAGACCCGCGCAACCAGAGAGATGATAGAGAAAGGCTTCCACTTCTCAGAGCCACAACCAAAAGAGATAATTGTAGGCAGCTTGCGCGAACCAGAAAATGTTTTCCAAGCCATGCAAGCAGGAGCCCACATCATCACCGTGCCCTTCCTTAAGAAAGACGGCTCACCACTGTTTGGAGCAGTCGTAGAGCGCATGATCAGCCACGAACGAACGGTAAGCACAAACGAAGAGTTCTATGAAAAAGCAAAAGCCATCCGCCAAGACGAAGCTTAATAAGTCTTCGCTAACATACTAGCCCATGGGGAAAGTACCTATAAGCATCTGTCTTGTCGCTCGCAACGAAGAAGAGTACATCGAAAGATGCCTAAAAAGCGTCCACGGTTGGGCAGACGAGATCATACTCGTTGACGGCCAGAGCACGGACAAAACAGCAAAAATTGCAAGAAAATACGCAAAAGTGTTTGTCAAAGAAAACGATCCTAGCCATCATGTGAACAAACAATGGACGTTCAACAAGGCAAGAAACAAGTGGGTGTTCTCCTTAGACTCTGATGAGGAGCTTAGCCCAGAACTCAAGAAAGAGATCGAAGCCATCATCAAGAACGACACTCCCCATAACGGCTTCTACGTCCCAAGAGTAAACATACTCCATGGCGAACCTCTAAGATGGGACTGGCCAGGAAACATGCTCCGCTTGTACAGAAAGGGAAAGGAATCTTTCAAAGGAGAGCGACTGCACGAGTACATCCACATCGATGGCAGCGTGGGACAGCTACAAGGCAAGCTCATCCATTTTGGCTGGTGGAGAGGCATGCACCAATACATATTCAAAATGAACAACTACACCACGTTTGACGCACAAAAAAGAGTAGAATTGGGACAGACCTACACTCCCTGGATGCTAATCAAGGGCTGTGCCAACCAGATCATCTATCTCTGCGCAAAGAAGATTGCTTTCAACAAGTTCCCGTACGGATTCTTCTTTGTGGTAACAGACGTGTTCAACGAGTTCTCACTATTCTTCAAATACCGTGAGTTCAAGAAAGTGAAAGGACAACACACTAAAGCGGTTAACAAATACGTTTAGTCATTCATCTGTCCAAAACTCCGGAGGCTGGGCCTGTATCACTGCAGCCATACCAGGAAGGGTTCCATCAGAATCTGAGAACACCGCGGTTGCCAATTTGAGACGAAGTGTGATACCCGCCTCTTCGAATTCCTGGTCCCCCTTGACACATGTATGCTGCGACGTCTTTGTGCCGTAGATCTCTACTGCGCGAGTTTGTCGTAGAAAATAGTGGGCGCGAATGAAGTCCTGTCGAGGCGGCGTAAGCTGACAAGCACCCTGCGTACTTACTAGCTCTTTATGAGCGGTTTCCCAAGCCTCAAAATGCAAATCAAATTCTCCACGGTCACTACACGGTATCCCAAGTGAACGGTATGCCATTTCGTATGCAAACTGCACTTTGTACAAGTAACCTTCCTCAACATCGCTTAGTTCCAGCTGCCGAGCAAGAGAAGGCAATGTCTTCTCTACAAGTAAGGGGATCATAGCGTCCTAATGCAAATAACACTATAAAAACCTGAACCTTTGTTCCTGAAGGTTTAAAAAGGCGCTGGAAAGGGGTAGGTAATGAAATATTGGCAGTATCTCGTGCCTGTAATAGCTCTGGTGTTGATGAGCCTACCGGCGATCTATCCACAGCCCGTGCTACAGACAGACGGCATTGCATACTACGGCTTTGCAAAAACGTGGTCAGAAACTGGCTCTTTCGAGGCAGACGTGCCACAATACTACCGGTTTGCGAGCGTCCAGGAAAGCAAGGTAGGGCACTACACACCCTTTGTCACGGTAACCCTAGGGATCCTTCTCAAAATGGGAGGCGACGTGCTATGGCTCAACGGTCTGTACTGTGGTCTCTTGTTTGCCATCGCCGCATGGTTCATCTACCTACTTAGCAAGTATCTAAAAATCAATCCCTTACTCGTGCTGCCATTGGCACTACTAAACATCCGACCTTACTTTACCGCATGGGTCGGAAGCCTGACTGCTTTTGCTGGCTTTGCCTTCAGCATTCCTGCAGTGTACTATGCGATTAGATTCTTTGACAGCAATGATTGGAAGGACAGTGGCTGGGCTCTAGCGTTCTTGTTGCTTACCGGCATTTCCTACATCCAGTTCGTTCTCTACACGCTCACGTTGTTCATCGTCCTGTTTATTGCTAGACTGTTGAAGAACCTAGAAGTAACATGGCCAAAGATTAGGGCAAAAACGTTCAAGATAAAATGGAAGAGCGGATGGCTGGTGATTGCAGGAGCAGTCATCACCGCAGCCATCATCAAGGTCTACATGTTCGCTGCCTCAGGCAGAAAAGGGTATGTGACAGATTATGTTAGCTATCTCATGCAGAACGGAGTGGGGTATCCAAGAATTTGGGAGTTGCCCGTGCTTACCGACAACGCTCTTGTTGTTGGCCTTGCAGTAGCAGGTCTCGTGTACGCAGTCTACAAGCAACGTTGGTACCTGGTGGCCCTAGCAGGCGGAATCTTAGGTTGTCTTCTCTCTGGCCCATTACTCGGGTTGAGCAATGCCTGGATCTTCACCTACGTCCTACGCTTTTACACGTTGAACGCGGTCTTCCTTGCGTTGCTCGCAGCATACGTCCTCCAAAGACTGTGGAAGTACAAGCTAACCAAGATTGTTTTTGGTGTTGCCGTAGCAACACAGCTAGCTATGTTCATCACCTTCGCAAGCATGGTCCAGCCAGCCATAACCGCAGAAGAGATGCACGCCTCCACACTCCTACAAAACACGAATAAACACGTCACGTTCGTGGAGAACGTTGATTTCAGCAACACGTTTGCCGAGCCAGCCTGGATAATGACCTTTGCCCAGCCCCAACAGTTCGAAGTTGTTTTCGAAGTTCCCGACTACCTTCCCGCAGGGTTGGTGTTGGTAGAAGACAAGACCGTTCTGACCAAAGATGAGCTCAAGCTTCTAAGCTTCCGCAAGGTAGCTTACGAAGGCGAGAAGGTGCTGCTTGTAGAATGAGCATGCATCAACTTTTTAAAGGAAGGAAATGGTGAAAAAACTATGACAAGCATTCTCGTGGTAGGCGGAGGAAGTGCAGGCAAGAGACACGCAGGCAACTTCCGAGACCTAGGCTGCGACGTAAGCGTTGTTGAGACACGAGAAGACCGCAGAAAGGAAGTAGAAGAAAAGTTAGGGCTAAAAACATTTGACAGCGTTCAATCAGCAATTGCTGCAGGCAAGCCAGACGGCGCAGTGGTGGCCGTGCCACCAAAATTCCACATGCCTGTAGCACAAGAACTTGTGGATAACAACATACACACGCTAATCGAAAAACCCCCCTTCCACGAATGGGAAGGAGTTGACGAATTATACCAAAAAGTAAAACAAAACAACCTCAAAGTAACCATAGGCTTCACCCACCGCTTCTGGAGGCCCCTGATCAAGTATAAGGAACTCTTGCCACAAATAGGCAAAGTACTCAGCGTAGACGCAGTGTACTCAGAACATGGCGACGACCGACACGCAGGCTTTGGAGAGACAGCAAAAGACTTCTTCCTTGGCCAAGCAAGTCTAGGAGGTGGCGCACTCATGGAAGATTGCCACCCTACTGACTTTGTAAGATGGCTTTTTGGAGAACCACAAGAAGTGCGAGCCATGACGGCCCAAGCAAGCGGTGTAGGCGCAGATGTGGATGACGTAGCAGAAATGCTCATCAAAACTCAAGAATGCATCATACGCGTCCACGTTGACATGTACGGAAGACCGCATCAAAAAAAGCTTGAAGCCATAGGCACCGAAGGGGCACTGCGATGGAATTTCTACACAAACACGGTAGAACTCTGGAAAAAGGGCGAGAAGCTTAAAGAGATGGATTGTCAAACCTTCCACTTTGAAGACGACAGAAACGACATGTTTATTGAAGAAGAAAAACACTTCTTAGAAGCCATCACCCAAGGAAAAGAACTATTGTATCCCTTAGAAGATGGTCTAAAAAGCTTTGACTTGATGCTTTCAGCAAAGCAAAGCGCCGACACCGGTCAAGCAGTCAAACTACCCAACCTGTTCAAAGAATGAAAATCGGAGATCTTACGATCGGAGAATCTGTCTTTATCATTGCAGAGATAGGCCTCAACCACGACGGCAGCGTTGAAAGAGCCATAGAGCTTGTGGACGCGGCAAAAAAAGCAGGCGCGCACGCAGTAAAGTTTCAAAAGCGAGATCTTGCATCATTATATCCGAGCGGAGTCATTGAGGGCAAAGAAAGTGCAGACCAAAGCGTAGAAACCTTAATCCCTGCGCTCATCAAATGCGAATTGTCAGAAGAAGAACTAGACAAAATACGACAGCACTGTGAAAATACAGGAATCATGTTCTTCTTCACACCTTTTGACGAAAAAAGCGCAGATATTCTAGAAGGAAAAGTACCCTGTTACAAGATAGCAAGCGCAGACTGCGGTAACCTCTCCTTGTTAGAGTACGTCGCCAAGAAAGGAAAGCCACTCATCCTAAGCACAGGCATGACACAACTCGACCACGTCAAAAAAGTTGTTGCCTTCCTACAAGAACGCAAGGTCGAGTTCATGCTCAACCATTGTATTAGCGGTTACCCTCCGGGGACAGAAAGCTTGAATCTGAACTATCTAAAAGAACTACAAAAACTAGGCGTACTCATAGGCTATTCTGCCCACGAACTCGAACCAGAATACTCCTTGGTAGCCGTAGCCATGGGAGCGGTGGCAGTAGAAAAACACATCACCTACGATAGAAACGCTCCCGGACCAGACCACAAAGCAAGCCTAACACCCGAAGAGTTTGCAGAAGCCGTCCAACTAATCAAGCAAAACTTGAGCTATGAAGAGATCTTAGCAAAATATCCTCACGTCAAAGAAAGCCTAGGAACAGGAGAGCGCGTGCTCACCCGAGAAGAAGAACTCTCCAAAATCCCTCTACAAAAATCCATCTACCTCAAGAAGGATGTTGCTGCAGGAAGCACACTCACCAAGGAAGACCTGTGGGTGCGCGGTCCTGGAGGCGGCATGAACCCCATCACGTACTATGACGTTGTTGGGAAAGAACTCAAAAGAGATGCTAAGGAAGGAGAGGCCCTACGAGAGGCACATTTTGAAGAAAAAAGTGACGACTGGCCTCGAGAGTTCAAGCAAGACTGGGGATTCAAGCTTCGACCAGCAGAAGCAGAAGGCTTCCGAAACGAAAACATGCCTCTTTTTGAGTTTCACATGAGCCCTGCGGACATCGTACGACCCTTCAAACCAGAAAAAAAGTTCAAACAAAGATTAGTCGTGCACACCGCCGAGATATTACCTGAAGATCTAGGCTTTTCTGGAACAGACACGCGAAGTTACGTAGACATGTGCAGCTCTGACGAGGAAGTAAGAAAAGCAAGCGTAGAAATGATGAAGCGGACTATCAAAAAAACCAAAGAGATGGCACCCTACTTTGAAGGAATACCCAAAGTAGTCATCCATGTAGGTGGTTACGCAACAACTAAAGATTTTGACGACGAATTGCGAGGAAAAATGTTTGCCCATGGCGTCGACAGCTTTGCCCAGCTAGACAAAGAAGGAGTCATTCTCTTACCAGAGAACATGCCCCCCTTTCCCACCCACGCTAGTGCGCGATGCTATCAAGCATTCTTCTCCAAAGCAGAAGACTTGGTCAAATTTTGCCAAGCCACCAAGCTCAAAGCGTGCTTTGACACCAGCCACGCACAGCTATACTGCAACGCGTACGGTGGAACGTTGTTAGACTATGCAAAAAAGGTATTACCCTATACTGATCACTTGCACATCGCCGACAGCAGCGGCATTGACGGCGAGGGCTTGCAAATTGGGGACGGCATGGTAGACTTTCCTCCCATCCTTGACTTATTCAAGGACAAAACCTTCACCTGGGTGGGCGAGATTACTAATGGTCACAAGGACGATTACGAAGGGTTTAAAGAAGCGAATAGAAGGCTGAAGAAGCTAGGCCAAGAAATTCTTTAGTCCATACCAGACAAGTATACCGGCTTGACGTCACTTTCAAGAACGTGATCAAAATTCATGTACTGCAGCAATGTTTCAATCTCGTCGTGTCTTTCCTTTGTCTCCAATAGCATTCTAGAAGAAATTATCGCAAAATGTTCCTGGATCTTACGCATTATTACCGGCGTCACTCTTCGTTCGCCCGCCTTTATGAGCGCAAGCTGATGATAGTCGCTTTGGAGCTCTGCGAGAAGTACTTTAGCACCTTGTGGAGGGCGGGCGCAAATAGACCGTATGGCCTTTTTTGCAGATTCAGGATAGTGTAAGTCTAGAGCAACAACCCCTCGTTTTTTCTGAGCAGCATGCACAGACTCATTATCTAAAATGGAAAAGAGATCTCCCTCACATTGCGTGTTGGCAGGATCAAATAGCGCAGGCGTGAGCTCTACAACAACATCAAGGCTACCATCGCTTTTTGTGACTTCCCGCGTTGCACATACGGGTAGTTCCCAGTCTGAACCAGAACCGTAACTTATATCACCAACATAGATCTTGCTAACCAGCTCAAAGCGGTCGATGAGTTGGATATACTTGTTAGAATCACCTTCCAACCTTTCCTTAAGGTTTGCAACATAGGATTGCTGCACATTCCAGGCCCCCTTTGCTGCCTCTCGGTAAGTGGCCCTTCTTTGGGGCCTCACTGTTTGGGTTGTTGTCGATTTCTTAGGTGACTGAGATCGATAGGCCTCACTCAACGTAACCCCCAGAGCAATCAAACATACAGGCGCGACAAGTAGGAAAGGAGCATACCTCCTCCAAAAAGATCTTTCAGGCACAACCACGGGGGGTTGAGAAGAATCTTTTTTGTCTTTAGGACGACGACTACGTCTTTTCTTCTTTGTCATGTTGTCTCTCTAATAATACTTGTTCGGCCACTCTGAAATCAAGCATGTTGTCGATATTCACCGCATCCGAAGGGTCCATCTCGAAATAACGAACCACTTTGCCCGTCATGCTTCCCTTCTCTAGTATTGTTCGAGGGAGCATGACATCCACGGCTGCTGTGTGGATGTACGCGTTGGGAAATTTTTGGTGTGGTTGGTCTGTGGCGTCGGGAATGCCGTGAAGGTTGAAAGGAATAAAAGGTCGGATGTACTCGCCATCGATAGTCCACATTTTGAAGGGGTGCTTTGCGCTTTTCATGATCGCTCTTACGCTGTCACATTCAGGATTGTCTAACAATAGTTTGACTGCTTTGTCAATATCTTCTACCTTTCTGCACGGAAGGTTTGGTCGTAGTTGGACTACTGCATCCGGAAGTTCTCCTTTGGCCTCTGCATCCTTCATTTGGTGCAAGAACACTTCATGATCCGTGCTCATGTCTTCTGCGAACTCTTGGGGGCGGTCAAACACTTCTGCACCTGCATCTCTCGCCACTTGTGCTATCTCTGCGTCTTCTGTGTTGACAAACACACGCGTGACGTACTTGCTTTGTTTTGCTTGATC
>NYZT01000044.1 GCA_002687275.1 Candidatus Woesearchaeota archaeon | reverse complement strand
GTTTATTTGCTTGAGCAAGGTCTTGGCAACTTTCCGGTCTACTTTTGGATCGAGAAGCGCGATGCTTCCTATGATGTCGTACATTACCAGTCACCCAACCTTTTTTGTTGTGTGTCAGGAAGGCTCTCTAGGGTCTTTTTTACGCGATCTGGGCTGAATCCTCTGTCCATGAGGAAGGAGTAGACCTGGTCCTTGTTATATGCTTTGCCCTGGAGGTCATACTCGTCTGTCGTAGGCATGGTGGTGAATGTTTCGTACACTTGCTGCCAGGGAGTGTCGTTGTGGTCATCCCACCCTGCTTCTGCAAACACCTTCTCTGTTTTGTGCTTTTGGATGAGGGCGAGGGCCTTTTTGGGTCCTATTCCCTTCACGCCTTTGCTGTAGTCTGTGCCAACGAGCATGGCAAGCATGATCAGTTGTTTTTGGCTTAGCTCCAGCTTTTGTAAGGTTTGTTTTAGGTTGATGATTGCAGGTTCTACCGGGACCGAGCTTAGCCCGCGCCTCTTTCGTCCTGCAATGTTGAGGTTGATGACCAACCGGGGTGCTCTGTGGAGGAGGCTGTCAAAGTCTTGGGAGACCACTGCCCAGCCATCGCCTTTTGCCACCATGTGCGCGGCTTGCGCCTCACCCTCTGCTGGCGCTTGGACGACAGGGATGCCCATGGCACCAAGTAATGTTTTTGCGTCTTTAACCATGGATGGGGTTAGCCTGCTCGTTCTCGCCGCGTATTTTTTCATGTCTGCAACATCTCCTTTTGCTTTTGCCTCTTCGTACAGCGAGCCAGCCTCTGCCTTGATGTCCTTTCTGCGGTCCAGTTCTGATTGTTTTAGCTTGGGTACCTTTCCGTCAAACACGAAAACAGGATGGAGTTTGTGCTTGGCAAAATTAGTGCAGCGGCTGAACAATCCCATGAGGTGGGAGGTTACGTTGCCCTCCTCATCCGTAAACAGGCCACCATCCATGCTTCGTATGGTGGTGATAAACTGGTAGAGGGTGTTGTACGCGTCCACCATGAGCGTTTTTCCGGCTAGCTCAGGCAAGGTTATGGGCTTTTGTACGACGAGATCTCTGAGTTTAACTCCCAATTTTGGCCACCTTCACGCCTTTTAGCGTCCTGAGCAGGGCGTCTGCCTTTTTTGTGAGCTCGCCGTGGGTGACGAGCAGCGCTGGCAGCTTGTGCATTTGTGCTTGGACGTAGGCGTTAGAGATGTCCGCGTCGCTTATCCTTTTTTTAGGTTTCGGATGACAGTAATACGTTAGTTTGCCAACAGGGCTGTCCACCTCTACGGTGTAGCCTTCTTTGTGCTTTTCCAGCACGCTAATCTTGTTCTTTTGGAAGTACTCATGCAGGGCCTTCTCAAAGTCAATGGCAGTCTGCTTTCTGCTTGATACCTTTTTGGGCTTGGCGTGCTTGAGAGGCTTTGGTAGCGCCCTTGGCACCTGGGGTGAGGGCCTTAGCACGGGTTTTGGCTTTTTTGGTTTTATCATGCTGGGTGGTGGCTTGAGCTTTGGCTCTACGGTCTGTTTGATTATGGCCTCTGCCTCTACGTCGTCAAGAAGGAACCATTTCCAGAAGAGCTCTTTGCCGGCGTTGTTTGTCACCTCTAGTGGCAGGGCAAAATCTCGGACGTTGCGTAGGCTTACGCGTGTTAGCGGTTCTACCTTGCTATCTCGCAGGATTTTCTTTTCTTTGAGTAGCTCTACGGTTTTTCTGTCCTTCCCGTTCAAATATGTTAAATAATTTAACAGTTGCTCTCGCTTGTTTGGCAAGAAGTACAACGGGCTGGAGCCAACCTTAAGCACGCTCACACGCAATAATCCCTTGCTAACGAGCTCGGAGAGAAACGCGCTGGCCATCAGAGAGTCTGTGCCGATGAGTTTTGCCACCTGCATGGGCAGCACGGGCTTTGACTCTGCTAGCGCTAGAATTCGTTCCTCCTTATCCATGACCCAGCGTACAAAACTCGCTATAAAAAGATTAGGTGCTACAGCACGAAAAAAACCCTCAAGAGTAGGCCAAAGATCTTATTTGCCGTAGCGTGGGCACGCGATGCAGAACACACCATATAGTGATTTCTCTCCGTTTTTCGTGCTCTGCAACCGAATATCTATGGGGCCCTTGCCATCCTCCATCACGTTAAGACTCAGCCGTGCCCGAAAGGTCTCGTGAGGGGTTGATGCATGGATATCTATCGGCTGTAGAGATCCTGTGGACAACACCACGTCAAGTTGGGCATCATCAACTCCTTTCCAAATCATGTGCAGCATTCTGGCCATGACATCATATCGCTGTTTCATCGGTGCAGTACCGTCTGGGTCTTGCTCTATTCTTATCGTTCTACCGTAGCGAAATTTTCTAGGAGGAGGAAGCACGTAAATTTCCTTTTCAATACGTTCTTCTATCGGCAGTGATGCTACATCCATAGTTAAAAAACAAGTGCATGCCTCTTAAACCTTAGGGTTTGAGCCATCTGGCTTCCCAGTAACACACGTCTAGCTCGTCGTCAACAACCCCTATGAGTAGCTTCTTCTTTGTGCTGTGCGCCACCCTATTCTTGGCGGCCCAGTCATGCCAGGTTAGCTTGTCATGCTCTTGGACAGGGAAAACAACCCACTTTGCGTGCGCCTGGCCTGGCTTCTTGCCACGGTCATACACCCTAAAAGCCGCTCCAAACTTGAGCGCGGTCTTTACCACGTACCCTCGGCTTCGCAAATCCTTAAAAACAGCGTAGTGCGTCCAGAAACTCTTCCCTGATCGCTGGGAGCGAGCCAGCCGCTCAATCGTGTACCCCTTGCCGCGGGCGTTGACCACCTCTAGCTTTCCTGTCTCGATCAAGTAGGCAGCCTCAAACATGCTAAGGTGTAGCCTTCCATCTGCAAGGGCTGAGCCATACTGTAACGCGTCTAGCGCGCGTGTCTCATCACTTGCCTCGGTGATGATCCGTCCTCGCTCGATAAAGGCTTGGGCCATAGCCAAAGCTTTTAAAAGATCGTTTAAAAACCTATTGTCATGGAATTGACCTTCTTGGGAACCCAGGCAATGATGCCAACCAAGCATCGCAACGCGAGCTCGGTGTACTTGGAGTTTAAGGGAGAGGGCATGCTGTTTGATTGCGCAGAGGGAACCCAACGCCAGCTCCGCCAAGCAGGAATATCCTTGTCAAAGATTAACTACCTCTTCTTTTCTCACTGGCACGGCGACCACGTCCTAGGTCTTCCAGGAATAATCCAGAGCCTAGGGGCGGCAGACTACCAAAGAACGCTGATGATTTTTGGGCCCCCAGGAACAAAAAAGTTTTATGAGAACATGATGCGCGGCACGGTCTTTGACAACAGCGTTGCGGCAGAGTTCAAAGAGGTTCGCACGGGCACCGTTGTTGAGGGCAAGGACTTTTTGGTAGAGTGCGCGCCACTCCAGCACAACATTCCTTGTGTAGGATATACCTTCAAGGAAAAAGACAGGAGGAGGATAGACCTAGGGAAAACAAAAAAGCTAGGCATTCCTCCAGGGCCAGATCTCGGCAAGCTCCAGCAAGGCAAGAGCATAGTGTGGAAAGGAAAAAAGGTCACGCCAGACGCCACCACCTACGTTGTGCAGGGAAAGAAAATTGCGTATGTTGTGGACACCGCCCCCACAAAGGAGATAACCAAGCTAGCCAAGGACGCAGATGTGTTCATCTGCGAGGGAACGTTTGGCGAGGAACTCAAGGACCGCGCCCACGAATACAAGCACCTCACCGTTGTAGATGCCGCCACGTTTGCCAAAAAGGCAAAGGCCAAACAACTATTTCTCACCCACTTCAGCCCAAGATATCCGTCAACAAAAGACCTAGAGAAGCAAGCCAAAAAAGTATTTCCTGACACGACCTGTGCAAAGGACCTGCAACAGGTGAAGTTATGAGCAAAACCCGTGGCACAGCAGTCGAACGCGAACTCATACACCTGTTTTGGGAAAAAGGATGGGCGGCGTGCAGAGTTGCCGGAAGTGGCAGCATGCGCTACCCTAGCCCAGACATCCTCGCAAGTAACGGCACCAACCTCTTCGCAATCGAGTGTAAGAGCTCACGCAAGGATGCCATCTACATCCCCCTCGCTGAAATCAAAGAGTTAACGTCGTTTGCTCTCCTGTTCAGGGCGCTGCCCTTGGTGGGCACGAGATTTAGCAAGAAAGAATGGAGATTTGTCAAGCCAGAAATGACGGCCACAACCGAAAAATTTGCAGTATTCAAACCCGACCAGGGCGTGTCTTTTGACCAGCTCACAAAGTAAGCTTTATAAAGCAGCTAGCCCCATGTAAAAGAGTGAAAGCCGCCTCTTTGCTTGACCAAGTCGTTAGTGACATTGCAGGTCCTGAAGTTGTAAAGCTAGCCAGGATTCTCAAGAAAAACAAGAACGTCTCTGAGTTTAGGCTAACAAGCTACATCAAGCAAGAGATCAACGTCACCAGAAACATGCTGTACCGGCTGTATGAGGTAAACCTAGTCTCCTTCACAAGAAAGAAAGACAAAAAGAAAGGGTGGTACATCTACTACTGGACGCTCAACGAAAAGCAACTGCCATACTTATACAAGGATATTCTAAGACAAAAGCTGGATCGGCTGAACGAAAGATTAGACCGTGAGAAGGTCTCACAATTTTTCCTGTGTGAAGAGGGGTGTGTGCGTCTGGATTTTGACCAAGCGACAGAGTTTGGGTTCAAATGCCCAGAGTGCAACGAACTCTTATCCCAAGAAGACAATGCAGCGAAGATCGCAGACCTCGAGGCGCAGCTGCAAAAGGTAGAAAAGATGCTCAAGGAGCCGGTAAAGATTGCTAGGGCACCGAGCAAAAAACCTGCCAAGAAGGCAAAGAAAGCGAAAAAAGCCAAGAAAAAGAAGAAGTCTGTGAAAAAGAAAGTAAAGAAAAGTAAGAAAAAACGTTAGCGCTTCTTCTTTTTGCCCTTTTTAACCTTGCGGGTGACTTTACTCACCATCTTTTCTATCTTGAGCTCTTCCTTCAAGATGCGCGTGGCTAGTCGGTCGATGTGTAGCTCTATGCGTGCCACCCTGCGCTCCATTAAGACTAAAACGCGCAGGCAGAACACCATGGCAAATAGAATGCCAACAACTACAGACAGAACAATGCGCAATACGGTGTCTTCTACCATGGTACCTCTTTTTTATTCAACAAAAGGTAGGGGTATAAATATGTATGGATTTTGAAAAGAAATTAAGCAGTGGCGCGCTTCCAGTTCTCTTCGAAGAGCTTCTCAAAGCCCTGGGCGAATTTGGCTTCGTTCACGACAATACCAAAGTCATAATGTTCGTGGATGTTCTCGTCAGGCACCATTATCATCACTCTGTTGCCATCAACAACGACATATCGCGTGTCTATCTTAGCTTGGCGAGCGTCGACACCGTGAAAGTCCATCTCTTTTGGTGAGATCACTTGCACTTTTACGTTCTTGGCTATGGCTCTGTTGAATGCGTGTCTTAGGCTGGCGCTTTTTCTTGAGGCGCCGGTTGCCGTGGTGCAAATACGAACGCTTTTTTTGGCTTCTTTCACCATGCTGTTCAGTCGGGCGTAGATGTTCTCTCGCCCCTTGAGAATGCCGGTAAGATCAACAGGATCTACCTGTTCGATGCCGTTTTTGTGTAAGCTCACTAGCTCTTTTAGCACAGCAGATTTGGATAGCTTGTCCAACATTTGGTTTTGGCCCTCTGCTTCCTCCTCCACCTTTTTTTTAACGCGTTCTATGACTTCGCTTGGCGGAATCGCCAGGTATTTGATGGGCTTGCCCAATTTCATGATGACAAATCCTTTCTTTTCTAGTGTTTCAAGAACGTCGTAGGTTCTACTTCGTGGAACGTTGGCGATGTCAGAAAGATCTCCAGCAGTGGCTGTTCCCTTTGATAGCAAGGCAACCCATAATTTGATCTCATAGCTGTTCAAGCCAAAATCTTTGAGTTTGTTCATGAATTCTTTGCTTACTAACATCGTTCACCTGTCGTTACTATAAGGTAGTCTTTGCTTGTTTATAAAGGTTAGCCAGTTTTGGGCTACCTACCCCCTTATTGCGTGTGGAAACACGTTGTGAGAGGGCCAAAAAACACCCAAAAAAAGCGCGCGTACGACATCATTCTATTTCTTTTCTATATAGAAAAGAATACTTACTACTACTACAACACCCTTCCACAGGAAACATGGGGGTGGGGGATATCTTTTTGAAAACATAAAAATATTTAAACCTCCATTTCTGGTGGAACTTTTGATGGAAAAGGGGTTAGGACAATTTTTTGAGGACTATCTTGAGCAAGAGAGCCTATTCACCAACAAAGAACACCTACAACCAAACTTTGTTCCAGAAACAATCACCCACCGAGACGAGCAACTACACTCTGTGGCAAGCATCCTTGCCCCCTGCCTTAGATGCCAAAAGCCCTCCAACCTTTTTGTGTACGGAAAAACCGGAACAGGCAAGACCCTGACCGTGACATACACCACCCAACAGCTAGAATCAGTCGCAAAGAAAAAAAATCTGCCCCTAAAAATTATCTATCTCAACTGCAAGCTGAAAAAAGTGGCAGACACCGAGTACCGACTCATCGCACAGCTCGCGAGAGAGTTTGGCAAGGCCATACCTCCCACAGGGCTGCCAACAGACGAGGTCTATAGCATATTTTTCAAAGAGATTGACAAGGAAAAGAGAATAATTCTGATAGTGCTTGATGAAATTGACGTTTTGGTAGGAAAAATTGGCGACGAGATGTTGTATAATCTTACAAGAATCAACGCGGAACTAAAAAACGCCCAGCTAAGTATCGTGGGCATATCAAACGACGTCATTTTCACCGAACGACTAGACCCCAGAGTCAAGAGCAGTCTGTCAGAAGAAGAAATAATCTACCCACCATACAACGCCCTACACCTACAGCAGATTCTCGAGCAAAGAGTAAAGCTCAGCATGCGCAAGAACGCGGTGGCCGAAGGCGTGATAGCAAAATGTGCCGCCATAGCTGCCAGAGAGCACGGAGACGCACGGCGAGCGATAGAACTACTCCGGGTTTCTGGTGAGCTGGCCGAGCGTGACGGCAGCACGCAGATCGCCATCGCGCACATCGACCAGGCAGAGGACACCATAGAGAAAGACAAGGTAATAGAGCTGGTCAAAGGACAACCAAAACACTACCAGGCAACACTGTTTTCTATTTTTGATCTTGGCACCCAACGCAAAGACGCACTGTTCACCGGAGAGGTGTATGAACACTACAAATACGTCTGTCAGCAAGTCGCCCTAAGACCACTAACCCAGAGAAGGGTTAGCGACATCATCGGGGAGTTTGACGTTTTAGGCGTGATCAACGCCAAAGTGATCAGTAAAGGGAGATTTGGCAGAACCCGAGAGATATTTCCCTCAACAAGCCAGGGCCTTGTAGATAACGCCAAGGCCACGCTAAGTGAAGAGTTAGGATTATGAACAACACCGCAAAAAAGAAGGTAATAATAGAATCCTTGATGCAAAACAACACGCTGGTCACCAAAGCCATACTAGAGGATGTCGAGAACAATATTGATAGATACTATCAAGAGACGCAGCCCAAACCTTCCTCTTCCAAGTACAACGTGGAGGTTGTGTATTCCTACCAAGATTTCAACAAGAAAAGAGTGGTCCAAGACTTTGTCGGGCACATGAACGCGCGCTTCAAACAGATGGAGCTCATACTTCGTTCCCGACAAGAACTACAACACCTCACCAGCATAGCCCGTGTGACTCCTGGAAGCTCAGTATCAATAATAGGGCTGATATTGGACAAGTACGTCACAAAGAACGAGCACATCTCTCTGGAGATGGAAGA
Organism: Candidatus Woesearchaeota archaeon; assembly: GCA_002687275.1. Taxonomy (GTDB): domain Archaea; phylum Nanobdellota; class Nanobdellia; order Woesearchaeales; family ARS49. Next base: position 7,527 of record NYZT01000044.1, on the reverse strand, counting down.
CCGAAGCGGCAAGTCCATAAAAGTCATCATAACAAAAAACAGCAAGGATTATTCTATTGCCAAAGACCTCTCCCTTGACCAGGTCATTGGCATTGTAGGGAGGGCTGGGGACAACGTAATCTTTGCCAGCGCAGTACTCTTACCAGACATACCCCTACAGCAGCAAGTCAAACAGAGCCCTGACGAGACCTACGTGGTCGTTCTCAGTGACACCGAGATGGGGTCTAACAACTTCATGCACGATGAGTTCCAAAGATTTCTTGCGTGGATACAGGGCAAGTGGGGGAACGCAGAACAACGAAGGATAGCCTCTAAGGTTGGATATGTATTTGTCGTAGGAGACATCGTGGCAGGAATAGGTATCTATCCTGGCCAGGAAACCGAGGTAGCATACAACAGCGTCAAGCAAATGTATGACGAGGCAGCACTAGCTTTTGCCTCCATACCTAAACACATACCCATCATCATGTGCGCCGGAAACCACGACTCTGTGCGACTTTCTGAACCACAACCTTGTCTGGATATAGACCACGCAGCTGCACTGTACGAATTACCCAACATAACCATGGTGAGCAATCCTTCATGGCTAAACATCCACGCTAGCGAAGATTTCTCAGGATTTAGCATACTACTCTATCATGGCATGAGCTACCCCTACTTTGCAGACACCGTAAACAGCATCCGCCAATCAGGCAGACAGGCCTCAGACAAGACAGAACTAGTTATGGAATACTTATTGAAGTGTAGGCACCTGGCTCCCTCCCACACAAGTTCCTTTTACATTCCAGACCCAAAGCACGACGCTCTAGTTATAGACAGCATTCCTGACTATTTCCTGTCAGGGCACATCCACAAAGCCCGGGTAAAAACCTACCGAGGAGTAAATCTTGTTGTAGGTAGTTGCTGGCAGCCCAGCACGCAATTTCAGCAGCGCATGGGACACAATCCTGACCCCTGCGTGGTTCCCGTACTCAACCTACAAAATCGAAAAATAACCCTCTTTGACTTTAAACATGACCAGCAGTAAAAAAATCCAAGCCTACTTTGACCGCCTCCGCAAACAGGTAGACGCAGCTAACGAGCTAGCAAAAAAAGCGCGAGCCACAGGCGTTGATCCTGAAAAAGACGTTGAGATACGCCTTGCAGCCAACATGGCAGAAAGGGTGGAGGGGTTAATCAGCGTTGCAGCACCGCACATTCTCGAAAAGGGAATCAAAGAAAGAATCATGGAGCTAGAAAAAGAGTTTGACGTTCTAGACTGGAGGGTGGCCCTCAAAATTGCCGAAGAGGTAGCAAAAGAAAAATTCTGCAAATTCAAGGACAAAAAGGAGGCCTGTGAGATCGGGATCCGAACCGGCTTTGCCTATGTTACCGTGGGCGTGGTGTCCAGCCCTCTAGACGGAGTGGTGGGCATCGACATCAAGAAACGCCTAGATGGCAAGGAATACTTCTGCGTGAACTTTGCAGGCCCCATAAGAAACGCCGGTGGCACGGCTGCCGCGGTGTGCGTCATCATCACAGACTACGTGCGTCACGTGATGGGCTTTGACAAGTATGACGCCCAACCAGACGAGATCAAGCGAGCCCACACCGAGATTTCAGACTACCACGAGCGAATAAGCCCTCGTCAGTACCTCCCCTCCGAAGAGGAGCTACACTTCCTCGTCCAACACCTACCGGTTGAGGTGGGTGCAGACCCCTCTGAGACAAGAGAGGTCAGCAACTACAAAGATCTTCCACGAGTACCTACCAACTTTATCCGAAGCGGGTTCTGCCTGATGATGACTGATTGTATTCCTCTGAAAGCGCCAAAACTATGGAAGCAGCTTTCCAAGTGGGGAAAAGACTTCGGTCTTGACAGCTGGAATTTTCTGGAAGAATACCTAAAACTCCAGACAAAGGCAAAGGCCAAAGACGAGGAGAAGGTTGGAATAAGTCCTGACTACACCTACCTTAAGGATCTTGTCGCAGGCCGCCCTGTGCTCGGGCTGCCCTTATCAAGTGGTGCCTTCCGCGTTAGGTACGGGAGGTGCAGGACGACCGGCCTCAGCGCCCAAGCCATACACCCCGCAACCATGCACGTCCTTAACGAGTTTATAGCATCCGGAACCCAGCTCAAACTCGAACGGCCAGGAAAAGCAGCAACCATTGGCAGTTGTAGCACCATAGAAGGGCCCATAGTCAAACTCCAAGACGGATCAGTAATGTTCGTGCAGTCCCTGGAGATGGCACAAAGCGTCTCCTCAAACATCCAAGAGATTCTTTACCTAGGGGACATTCTTAGTTGTTATGGCGACTACGTAAACCGGGCACACCCCCTCGTTCCTGCAGGCTATTGTGAGGAATGGTGGGTGCTAGAGCAAGAAAAGGCAGAGGCCCCAACAACCGTAGAGAACGTTGACCAGGCGCTAGAGCTATCTCGAAAATATGGCACGCCACTGCACCCGCGCTATTGCTATCACTGGAACGCCCTAACCCTAGACCAGTTCAAGCAATTAGTTGAATGGCTGCCGAGCGCAGCGTTCGTAGAAGAGCAAGCAGTGCTACCCATACCCCATCCGGCAAAACGCTCCCTAGAACTTATAGGGCTGCCCCATCGTGTGATAAACGACAAGGCAGTCATTGACGAAGAGCACACCAAGAGCCTGCTAGCCACTATTGACATCCAATCGCGACATGCTGAGATCATGGAGGCCATAGAAAAATCAGAGACCCCCGATGTTTTCACGTTAGTCAAGCTCATAAGTAGCCTCAGCCTTAGAGACAAGTCTGGAACCTTTGTTGGATCGCGCATGGGCCGCCCAGAAAAAGCAAAAATGCGCAAGATGACCGGCTCCCCACACGTGCTTTTCCCTGTAGGAGAGCAGGGCGGCAGGATGCGAAGTTTCCAAAGCGCGCTTTCCGCTGGAAACATCGTGGCAGACTTTCCCTATTACTATTGTGACACCTGTCAAGACAGAAACTTCTTGCCTGTCTGCCTGGAGTGTGGGACCACCACAACCCCCCAGTTTCACTGCCAAGAATGTGGATATCTAGCCAAGCCTTGTGAGCACACCCCTTCCTCGTCCTCTAAACAAACCTTTCCACTGAATGAGATCTTCCCAAAACTTCTCAAGTCTCTATCCTTGGTGCACTATCCTGACCTCATAAAAGGGGTGAGGGGGACCATGAACGACACCCACACGTTTGAGCACCCTGCCAAAGGTATCCTGCGCGCCAAGCACGACGTGTTTGTGAACAAGGACGGCACGACAAGATACGACGCCACCCAGCTTCCCCTAACTCACTTCACGCCAAAAGAGATTGATGCAAGCGTGGAAACCTTGGCCTCCTTAGGATACACCGAAGACATACACGGACAGCCCCTTACGAACGAAGAGCAGGTGGTGGAGATCTTCCCGCAAGACATCATACTTCCTGACTGTGCAGAGAGCCCTGACGTAGGAAGCAAAGAGGTCCTCACGCGAGTGGCAAACTTTGTTGATGACGAGCTGTTGCACTTGTATAAGCAAAAACGGTTTTACAACTTCAAATCTGAGAAAGATCTTGTCGGCGAGCTCGTGATATTCCTTGCCCCGCACACCAGCGCAGGCATTCTCGGCCGAGTTATTGGCTTTTCGCACACCCAGAGCATACTCGCCCACCCCTACATGCACTCTGCAACGAGAAGGGACTGTGACGGGGACGAAAACTGCGTGCTCTTGCTGATGGATGCCTTCTTGAATTTTAGCAAGGGATACCTGTCTAGCAGGCGCGGAGCAACCATGGACACGCCCTTAGTGCTCACCACGCTGCTCATCCCTTCTGAGGTGGATGACATGGTGTTTGACATGGACATCTCCTGGAAATACCCCTTAGAGTTTTACGAGGCCACGCTTGATCTTAAGATGCCGTGGGATGTGGAAATTCCGCAGATCAAAACCGTGCTGTTCAAGCCTGAACAGTACGAAGGCCATGGATTCACCCATCATACGGATAATATTAACCACACGGTGCGGTGCAGTGCGTACAAGTTGCTGCCGACCATGAAGGACAAGCTCCAGGGCCAGATGGATCTTGCAGACAAGATTCGCGCGGTCAACGCAAAGCAGGTGGCCACGCTGGTCATTGACAAGCACTTCATGCGCGATGCTAAAGGAAACCTGCGACAGTTCTCCACCCAAGAGTTCCGGTGTGGAAGTTGCAACAAAAAGTTCAGGAGACCGCCCCTGAAGGGAGCGTGCACGGCATGTGGCAGAAAGCTATTGTTCACCGTGGCGCAGGGCAGCGTGGTAAAGTATGTCGAGCCCATGACAAGCCTAGCCACCAAGTACGAGGTTGATGAGTATTTGCAAGAAACCATCCGCTTGCTCCATAAAAGAATCGAGGGTGTTTTCGGCAAGGACGCCGAGAAGCAAACCAGCCTAGGTGCCTGGTTTGGCTAGCTCTTCGGGAAGTTTGAATCCCTGAACCCCTTCCCTTACTGACTCATCCAACTCGCAGCCAACACTACTCACGCCGCCTTCATAAACCGTCACTCGCTTTCCACCCAGTGGCTCGAGTTCCAGGAAAAGAGACCACTTGCTCTCGCGGGGCTTTAGAGTGTGTATGATCGCGCGCACGTAGCAAAGGTCTTCATCTCTTACTAGCATCTGGTACGCAACATTGTCTTCTACCCTCCACCTTTTCCTTTCCCATCCTTGGGGTTCAAGAATACGGCTATATCTTGTTGCAATGCCTTCCACCACTTTTTCGTCCACTTCTGGCACAGGATATCTGTCTTTGACTTGCCTTTTCACTTCCTGCACCACGTCTGCTATTGTTTGGGGAGACCCGTCGTCTCTTGCATCGTCAAAGAGCTCGGTTGGTTAGTCATCTACGGTTTCTATAACCTTGAGGGTGAAGCAGTCTGGCTCCCACATGCCTTCGTAGTCCACCTCGATAGCGGAATTAAGCGGCCGTGACCTCCGCATCTTCTGGGTAAACATCCCTTCCTCGCGTTCCCCTTCCCACTCGTTGAATCCTAATGATTCAAACAGGTACTGGACGGGTAGAATGCGGTTTTCCCATACAATCTCTGGCATGACCGGGAAAGTGATGAATGGCTTATAAACCTAGTCTCGAATGATGACCGCTTGGGCGAACGGGATGCCTTGGCAGCGTAGTATGTTTGCCTTGCTGATGAGGCCCTCTTTTAGTGCAAGCTGGGTGCTCTTTTCTCCTACGAGGTTGCACACGTCTGCGTTTCTGAGAAGATCGCCTGTCTCGCCCTCGTCTTTTTCCTCGCCAGCATAGTACGGGCTGGACAGGTCAAGAACTATGTCGTTCTCTTCAAATTTCTGGCCAAGAAGCTTGGTGTCGCACGCGGCAACAATGGTCTTCTCTCCTTTGTGGTGTACTTTTACGATCATATTTTTGATTTAACGTGGGTTCTGCTTCCGCAAGCGGAGCATTTCATGATCGTGTACTCTCCTTCTTTGAGAAGGTCGGTGTCTGGCTTGCCGCACTGTGGGCAGAGCACGAACTCGTTGGCGTATTGCCGAATCTTTTCATTCACCCTAGAAGCAGAGATCTTTGCGCCTATCGCCACGTTGGGTCCCTTTCTCTCTCCAGGGCTGGCGAGCTCGCGAAGCACGAATTTGAGCATGTGTTCTGGCTCTCTTCTGAGCTGGTTTGCTATCTGGACAAAGTTGCTAAGCACTGTCTTGCTGCCCTGCATGTGGCCCCTAATCTTGGGAATCTCAAAGCGGTCGCGCTCAAAAACCTGCTTGGGCATCTTCTCTCGCGCTCTGCTCAAAAGATCGGCGTAGTTCATAACGTGATTAACTCTTGTTTCTTTATAAAGCTAGCCTTATCCTGCCATAACTTTAAATAAACTCTTGGTTGCCTGGGTTTCATGGTGCTAGAAGGGTTAGTCACGCCTATGAGGGGCGAGCGTCGACCGTTGGAGCTGTTCGCGCTTGGATTCTTGTACGCTATTGTTGGCCTGGGGGTATCTCTCTGGGTGTTTAGCGAGCAGGCGAGCATGGCGATGGTGTTCTTCACGGTCATCGCCGCCCTGCCCTTGTTTTACCACACCATGCGGTTTGAGGAGTACCGGGAAGGGTTTGCGCACGGCCATTCCTTGCTTGAGCACAAGAGGGTGATGGTGTTTTTTGTGTTCTTCTTCATGGGCATGCTGGTGGCATTCACCACGGCGTATGTTCTGCTCCCTTCGCCACATGCTGCCTTTGGCGTCCAGGATGACACCATAGTAGCCGTGAACCAGAGGGTCACGGGAAATGCGTATTCTTTTAACGCGCTCACAAAGATTTTCATAAACAACATCAAGGTCATGGTGTTTTCCCTGCTGTTTAGCTTTGTGTATGGCACTGGCGCTCTGTTCATACTGACCTGGAACGCCTCGGTGCTGGGTGCGGCTGCAGGAAATTTCTTTAGACAGAATCTTGCCGAGTTTGCCGCCTCTACGGGATTTGCCAAGGTAGGGGCCTACCTTTCCGTGCTCTCCTTCACCGTGCTTCACTACGCTATTCATGGCCTTCCTGAGATGCTAGGCTACTTTATCGCAGGTCTTGCGGGTGGCTTGCTCAGCGTGAGCGTGATGCGTGGCCATCACAAAACTGCGGCGTTTGACCAGATACTTCGTGGCGTGCTAGATTTGGTGGTGCTGAGCTCGCTGGTGTTGCTAGGCTCGGCGTTGATTGAGGTCTACGTCACACCCTTATTCTTCATCTAGTGCCTGGAGTCCGTGGTCCTCATACACTAGCTCGAGAGCGATTAGCCGGTCTAGTGCCGCCCTATCCCCTACCCTTGCTAGCACTTCATCATAGCTAAGATTGTCCTCTGCTAACGTCCGGATCAGGGCAAGCATGCGATGGTCTACTATCGGGGGCCTAGCCTCGCATGGTTTTATCACGCCTGCCACGATGCAGGGGGTGCCGAACATGCGCAGATTGCCTAGCACTCTTACTGTTTCGCCTTCATTCACGTTCGTCTGCTCTTCTAACTGTTGGACGGTAATCTTTGCCGTTCCGTCATCAAGCAAAAAGCGATCTTTCTGGACCCTTGCCACCTTGCCAACAACGTTAACCTCGCGGATGGAGTTGCCACTCGGGAGTGTAAGCTCGTCGGTGCCTGTCGCGTGTAAGAGTGAAAGCACGGCTACCTGCTGTGATACCATGGTTTTCCACGTCAGATAACATTTAAATACTTGGCTGTTCGATCGTCGTGTTATGGATGCAAGGGTAAAGGATTACGTACAGTCACTGCTCGCCCAGGGATGGACAGAAGAGCAGGTGCTCCAGTATATGGCTAACGCGGGCTATCCTAGCAAAGATGTGGAGCACGCCATCCACGGCCCTACGTTTACCCTTAACAAAATGCTACTCATCGTCGCGTTCCTCGTCTTGATTACCGCGGGGGTGCTGCTCATTCCTAAGATGATGGAGGAAACCGTTCTAGACATGAGCACGAGCGTGGTGAGCGCCACCCCTGAGAGAGTGGCGGGGAGGGTGCGCCTGGAGGCTTCCTCCTCAAAGGTGGGCGCGG
>NYZT01000043.1 GCA_002687275.1 Candidatus Woesearchaeota archaeon | reverse complement strand
TTGGAATAAACCCAGAGTGAGAAAAATCAAGAAGAAATAATTTTTTTAGCTAAAATAGCTCCCTCTTACTTAACAATGCACGATGCGAGATAGGTTTAAATACACAACAAAACGTTCCTGCTACCATGCCCCTGTAGCTCAGCTTGGTTAGAGCGACGGTCTTATATGGCCGCCGACGGCTTAGGATAGCCGTAGGTCGGGAGTTCAAATCTCCCCAGGGGCACTCTTATCTCTTGAAAACCTTTTCGTATCGCTGCATGATGTACTCCAGGTTAACTCCGGGATCTGGAGCGCCTCGCCGCAAGCGCCAGCTTGGACGAATGGTTTTCCCGACGCGCTTGTAGTCAGGCGTCAGCAACGTCCATCCATCTCGTTCAAGTGTTTGATAGTCAGTCGTTCTATGTGAGGTAACAATAGTCATGGCCTTTGACTTGAGTAGCTTGCTCAACACTCCCGGAGCGAGTGCGGCTGCGATTTCTGCTTCGGTTTTGCTCAAAAACTCATCGATGACTATGAGATCTCCTTTTCTGGCTCGTCTGACAACAGCATCGATTTCGTTCAGTTGTGTCTCCGCACTACCCCCTCCATGTGCGCTAAGGTTCCCCAAGTAGAAGATATTCTTAAACAAGGGAAGACGCACATATTCTGCAGGCAGTCGCACACCGAGTTGGGCCAGTATGGATAGTGCCACGATGTTTTCGAGGAAGAAACTTTTTCCACCGCTGTGCAATCCTGCAATCAAAAATTTGTTTTCTCCCGCCCTCGTGGTAAAGTCTATGGGAACAAAAAGGTCTGGGTCATACTTGGTCATCAACGTCGGGGGAAACAAGCCCCTGATGTCAAAGCGACCTCCGAAAGAAGGATAGACGGGCTCGAACATAAGGCCAACATCGAAGCCATGATACTCTCTTGCCATCTGCTCCAGTTCTTCTCGCTCAGGAAGCGTTGGCGAAGCAAACCCTTCTAGAAGGACAATCTCGTCATCGAGCCATCCTTCGTTTTCGGCCTGTACCTCTCTAAACAATGCCCTGTTGTATTCTTCGCAGCCGGATATGAATCCTTCGTACTTTTCGTTTAATCTTACAGGAAAGGCTATCTGCTCAAAGTCCTGTCGAAGATTGTGCACTCCCTCTCTGTGGCGGAACTCATCCCTGATATCGCAAAGAATCTTGTGCCTGAATTCAATCCCTGCACGCCTGGCAATCTCAACAGAGCGCGTTTTCATTTTGACCTGAATGTTGTGCGCCACTCCCGTTGCCCATCTGTCAAAGTTGCCATACAAGCTTGTATCTGTAGAAAAACTAATGTCTTCTGAGGGCATATCCTGGAGCCCAGCAATCTGACCCGTTTCGAGATCTATGGCGAACCGTTTCATGCTCGTTATGGTTTTCAACACGTCAAGCATGCCATGGTAGTTCTCCCGGCACTGAGCAATCCTAGAAAGCACCCTTCTTGCTTCTGGAAGGTACTTAAGAGTTTCCAGATCTTCTTCTGCCGTGGTAAACGCGTTCTCTATTTCCTGACATAGACCCAAAAAAGGTCGATGCCGAGCGTACTGTCTGAGATTCTTTTTTGAGCCAGGGAGGGGCTTGTCAAAGACGGTCTTCTTTACTTTATTTGGAGAGTACAATCGCTTGAAAAATTTTTGACGTGCTGCAACGTGGTCAGGGTCAAAGCTTACCTCGACCTTGCTCCGCTCGCCGTATTTTTTCTTTCGGCTCTCTTCTAGTATTCTCTCGCGTCCTAAGAAAAACTCAAGTTCCCTCAACACGTAGGCGTCTTCGAACCCAATCAAGTGAACTCTTTCAGAAACGGGTTCAAAGATTTGGGCCAGTGAATGTGCTTTGGGCATAAACCGCCACGTTAACCATCGTTTAAAAGAATGACCTCCCCATTTAAAAACGAAAGAGGGGGTGGTTTGCCGCTCTCGCACCCGAACACTTTTAAACCTGTGTTAGCTTAAGAACGGGTGAGTAAAGACCTTTCATACGAAGACCACATTGAGGACTTGGTGGTAGATTTTGAGACCTTGGTCAGAAGGCGTTATTGCGTGTTTGACACGAGCGTGCTGGACGCGACCAACGCCCCACAAGAACGCATGGTACACTACGGAGGGCACCTACGACGGATACTGTTCGGCGTCCCAAGATTCCGGTGCGCCACCGTGCCACAAGTAAGGGCAGAAGGAACAAAATTGTTGAGCGAGATACCTACATATCCAAGGCGGAACACGCTCGAAGCCGTGGATCGCCACGTGGACCTCAGAGTGCCCTTTGAATTTTATAATCTCGTCCAGTGGATCTCACCCCACGCGATGGATCTTGACGTGAAGCTGCCCAACCAGTACGGCCATTTCACCGACCTCGACCTCACCGCGTTTCTATACCTCTGCGGAACGCCACAACAACGCCAAGACGGATCAGAGAGACCGGTTCCCGAATTCAAACAACGACCCGTGCTCGCGACGGCAGACAGAAAACTTTGCCAGCTCGTGCTCAACATTAACGACCAAATAAGGGATGGCCAAGCACCCGAATACATCCAAATCCCCGGAAAACTGCCCGTGCCCTGGTGCTTTAACCAACAGGCCGCAGCCTTCTTCCCCTATCACAGCATGGACAACCTGCAAGAACGCTTCGATACCTACGGAGCGGTGGGAGGGTTCGACCCGAAACATGAAAAGCCCTTCATGCCTGACGAGTATCGCCTCTTCGGCGAGCCCATCTCAAGCGAAGAACAAGAAGCCATAGACACCAGAAACCAGAGCTGGCGGATATTCTGGGAAGAATAGCGAGATTCTCAGCGAACTCCCTAATACTTTTAAACCCGCTCCATGTAGTTATCTCATGAGTGAGACGCCGAATCCAGCGCATAGCAGCGCATATATTCACCCACCCGAAAAATATTTCATTTTCTCCAGACTCATACAGAGATGCCACATCGTCTTCGACACAAACATTCTTAGCATACCTATGTCAAGCAAATCACAGCAGGAGGCGCACAGAGAGGACCTGATCACTGGGCTTGAAACGCGGATACCTATCACTGACCCGCGAGTGTATTCCGAAGCAAAAAGCATTCCTCACATTGCAGAACATGACCGGCTCATGACGCTGGTGGCAGAGAGCAGGAGACCAGAACCCGAAGGATTTAAGGAAGCGTTTGACTACATAAAGGACATAGCCCTAGAGGTTGGCGTCATGGGTAACAAACCAAGCGACGTCACAGACGTCCGGCTTGCAGCACGCGCCTACCTCCTCCCAAGAACGAGGCCCGTGCTTGCTACCGCAGACCACAAACTGTGCGACATGATACTCACCATCAACACAGAATTCCTAGAGGGAAGAGCGCCAGCATGCATCACTCCCAAAAAAAGGCTCGTACGTCCCTGGTGCATGCACCCACTCGCAGGACTATTCATCCCGTGGTATGGAGAAGAGGACTATCAGGCGCGAATAGCTTATCTGAAAGAGACAGGCGTCATAAGTAAGCCAAAGGAGGCACCATGCCCCGCTTGATTCTAGCCCTCGGACTGCTAGCCGCGATAGGATGCAGCCACACACAAAAAACCGAGCCTCCAAGACTAGAACAGCGCATACTCAGCCAAACAAGCCTTCTTGGAAAGAACCTGACCTATGGTGTGGTAGCCTCAAGACCCTCCTTCAAGTATCCGTTATGGGTCGAGAGAAACGCAGCATCCATGCAGGACGGAAGGCTCGTCTACATCAACCTAGACGTGTTGAAAAGAGCTGCAAAGAAACTCTTTATCCATGAAGAAAGGTTGGAACGCAACTTTAGGAACCCACAAAGACTGAACAAGCTTGCCAAAGATGCCCGGGAGGAGGGAGCGACAAGCGAGTTCTTCTCCGCCGCAAGCGAATTTTTTTACTGGAGAGCGTGGAGGGCCTTCCACAAAAAACACAAAGAAGATCCCAACAGGGAACAATGGTTTGTGCATTACTGCCAGGAGGTGCTCCTGCACCGGGAGCTAGCCTACATGGCCGCGCAGCCAAGAAGGATCGAGCGGCTCAGTAAGACAAAGATACCGGACTGGGTAAGATTCTTGGAGTCAAGCACCACAGCACAGTACAAAAAACAGAACGTGGCAGGCCTGCTGTACTCAGGCACGCGCGATCATGAGATGGTGAGCATGTCCAACTTTGCTCTGTCCCAAATGTGCAAGCATCTTGACAAAAGAATATGGCGGGCGGATGCAGAAGAATCACCAGAATATAGGAGCGCTGACGCAGTGCTCACCATGCTGGATGACCAACTTCCTGGCGACAGATACGAGGCCGCCATCGCACTAGCACAAATGAAAGAACACAAACAACAAGAAGCACTGTTTGCTGTTGGCAAGCGCCTAGGTCTCGAGCTTTCCCCAACATATAAATAGCAAAAGGTGTTGGAGCTCAGACAAGAACCGTGCGGTTATTATTCGTATTACCTATTTAGAAAATGGAAGTAAGCTTCAAAAACAACAAGGGACAGGTCTTACAAGGTGTCGTGCACGAGCCAAAGAAGTACACCACCGCGATAGTGTTCTTGCACGGCTTTCCTGGCGCCATGGGAGGAACAGGCAAGCGAGTTTGTACCGGTCTAGCAAAGAAAGGGTTTCTTTGCCTGCGCTTCACCTTCAGCGGTTCGGACACCAGCGAAGGCAAGTTCGCGGACAAGCTCATGAGCCAAGAGGTCAAAGACGTGAAGTACGCAATCAACTTTTTAGAAAAAAACTACAAGTACAAACAGTTAGTGCTCGTAGGCCATTCAACCGGAGCAATAGACGCCGCACTCTACGCCCACAAGGATAAGAGAGTGAGCAAGCTGGTGTTGTTAGGCATGATCAATGAGCTAGATACGGGGGTAAACTATGACTTCACGGCTAGACAGATCAAAAGTTTTTGGGAGAAGAAGCACATCGTCTACAACTCTCCTGGTGACTGGGTGCACAAGAAAAAACTCAAGAAAGCCTTCTATGATGAGTTCTTCACGCTCAGCGTGAAAAAATCTTTGAAAAAATACAAAAAGCCCGTGCTCATCGTGCACGGAAGCAACGACCAGGCAATCCCGGTCAAGGACGCAAAAGAGTTAGCCAAAGAGATCAAAGCAAGGTTTGTGCTCATCAAAGGAGCAGGTCATAACTTCAAGCCAAAAACCAAAGAACTTATTTCGCGGCTTTCTTCTTTTTCTCGATAGCACGGTTGTGAGACTTTATGGCGGCGTTCAACCGGCTAATCAATGACTTAATCTTTGTTCCCGTACCTCTCACCAAGGTACGGATTGCAGATGCTTCCTTTTTCAGACCAGGATCACCCGCCAGAATCATTTTCGGGAAGGCTGTCTGCTTGACCTTCATCTCATCAATCTTGAGTCGGATTTCGTCAATGTTCGTTTGGAAGCTTTCGTTGAAACTCTTCTTCTTTACCACAACGGCCTGGATCTTTGCCAGCACCACCTCGTACTTTACCACTCGCGAGCCTATTGCTTGACTTGCCACTGCGGCTTGTGACTCAAGATGGACTGCGTTCAGCTCTACCACGCTGTCAGCAAGCTCCTTGTTGATCTTTGCGACGTCTGCAGCCTTGGCTGTTGCCGCAAGTTCCTTTGCCTTCTTGCCGTTGTCTCGCACGGTTACTAAGAGGTCCTCGACTCGTTGGACAAACTGCGCTTTCGAAGTGTTACTCAAAGACATCGTGCTTATCCTAACCTTCAACTGCTCAAGAACGGTTGTGGCCTTGTTAGCATAGCCAGCGAGGTATGCCTTCTTTGCATCTTTTGACTTCTTGACGGCGTCATCACACTGCTTACCAGCCTTGAGACACCGTTTGATGGAGTTCTCATGGGCGGTCTCAGCCGCTCGTTTTAGCGTGCTCAATGATTTTGTTGTTGCAACAGCCGCCCCGACCAGTCTACCACGCGTGTCTCGGTTGCCACCGCAAGCTACGGGTGTGAACCTGACGCCCCTCTCTCTTGCCTGACAAGCATTTGCGTAGGTTCGTCCGTCCTCGCCACACACCGGACTGCCGGCAGTAGGGCAGGCAGCGTACACCGTGCTTGCTAGCATGAGGAAGATAAGTGCTAGGGCTGCTTTCATACCCTGCACCCAACACTTGGAGTATAAAAAGGTTTATTATGCTAGCTCAGTATTCTTCCCAACGCTTTTTTCGTAGAAGCTAGCCACCATCACCGCGAACACCCCTTGCAGTTGGTGGTCAGTAGCTCGCACACGTAGAATGCCGGTTAGTCCGCTATGACTACCAACGACTGTTCTGTCCTCAGTTCGGTATTGGGTTTCCTTAAAGAAATCGCTCGGCGCTAAGGGGAAAAACCCCGCATTTCTTGCGGCGGTGTTTAACTGTTCAAGCTCGCCATTAGCAAGATGATACTGTCTTGGCAACTCACGCATATAAACAAAAATAAAAAAGCACCTTAAAAAGGTGCGGTCTACCTGAGGCGTTGGATGAAAAGAGCTTCCTCGATGGTTATCTGTCCTGTCTCTAACAGTTGCCTTACTGCATGTTTTTCGCTTAGTTTTCGTGGTTCAGCCATACTAACCACCTCCTACGGCATGGCAGGCGCTTGCTTAAATATAGCTTGTTAAAGACTGATACGGATTGGATCTCACGACACTCTGTCGTGACAACACTTTCACAAGCTTTAAAAAGGGAGCGTAAAGGAAGGTCTCATGGTGCAAGTCTTAGGTCTAAGTCCTGAATGGTTCTTCCCAGCAGACAGCGTGCTAGGACTCATCAGCGCACTATTCGCGCTCAGCGTGTGCGTGATGAGCTATCGCGCGTTCCACTTTAGCCAGGAAAAGAAGTACATGACGTGGAGTCTTGCCTTCTTCTTGCTAGCAGCCGGGGGCATCGTAAGAATCATCACAAACTTACTCGTTTCCTACAGTTTTGACCCCTTCATTTTCAAGCTTGGCTATGCCAGCTTCATACTCGCCACGATAGGCGCGTTTGCCTTGGTGCTATACTTGAAAGGGGATAGGGCCAGAACCGTAGGACTCATGTATTTGCTAACCATCCTGCTCCTGTACTTTTCCAACCTGTACTACAAGAGCTTCTACCTAGCAACATTCCTATATACTGCAGTGATTGCCTGGGACTTCTTTGACAACACCCAAAAAAGAGGCGGCATCGCTCGCTACGCATTCATCGCGTTCTTGTGCATCAGCGTCGCACAACTATTGTTCTTGGTAAGCCTGTTCTACCCACTAACTGAGGTAGGACACGTGCTACAATTCATCGGCTACGGTACGCTGTTCGTCCAAATGAGGAAGGTGGGCAAGAGTGAAGCGTGAGAGAATGGATATCATCTTTGATATTCTTGGCATCATAGCAGAAAGAGAAAAGATCATACCCACCCACCTACTCTACAAGAGCAACCTCTCCTACAAACGCCTACAAAGCTACGTCAAGGAACTACGCGAGAAGGGCCTCATGGAAGAAAGCGTCAATGAAAAAGACGGCAAAAAGCAGTTCCAACTATCCGACAAGGGCTACCAGTTCTTACAAAGATACAAAGAATTAAAGGATCTTACCGTAGCGTTCGGGATATGATGCCTGCTTACCATTCACTTCTTGAAGGATCACATGATGAATCAGTTGCTCAGCTTGGCAACTTTATTGTCCAAGCACAACCACAAGTATCCAGCACGCTTAGAAACGTTCATGACCAAATCGCTCAAGGCGTAGGGAAAAAATATGCACTTAAAGACGTCATAGATGATGAGGAGTTTCGAATATTTGCAGGCGTGACGCACAACGCAGGCATACCTATCTACAATTTAGACCTCCAGGCCACGATTGCTGGCCGCGTAAAAAGAGAATATCAAGAAATCTCCATCACGCCCCTACCCTCTAACTTCTTCAAAAACATAGCATGGACGAGTTCAGCGATTGGACTCGCACACATTATCGCAGGACACTTACTCGTCGCATATCAAAAAATACCTCCACAAGCAATCCAACTATTTTATCACCACCTTCTCATTCCAACAATCACTGCAGCAGGTGCCGCGTTCCTCATCGGGAAAGTTGCCTCACGAAAGAACCCCCATCTGGTCATCGCAGACACGTTAGAACAACGCGCACAGCACATATCCGAATTGTTATAACCATAAGCTTTTATATCAAGACACGCGCAAAGATTCATGCCCTACAAAGAACTCTTTGACAAGATCAGGAACGTTTGCTATCTAGGCAGTGCAGGCGGCATACTCGGCTGGGACCAAGAGGTCATGATGCCCAAAAGAGGGATTGAGATGCGCGCCCACCAGTTCGCAGCGCTAAGTTCTGTGGTGCACGACATGTTCACCAGCAAACAAATAGGCAAGCTCATACGCCAGACAAAAAAAGAAAAACTAAACGAAGCACAAAGCGTCAACCTCAAAACACTCGAAAAAGAATACCGCAAAGCAACCAAGGTGCCCACAGAACACGTGGCACACGCCAGCAAAATCAAAACCCACGCAACAGAAGTCTGGCGAGAGGCAAGAGCAAAAAGCGATTTTAAGAAGTTCGCACCGCACCTGCAAAAAATCCTTGATATTGAGAAAAAAACCGCCAGCTACATCAACCCACGAAAGTTTGCGCTAGACGTCCACCTTGAAGACAGCGATGAGAGCCTTACGTGCAAAAAAGTAGACGTGCACTTCAAAAAAATCAAAAAAGCCATACTGCAATTACTAAAGCACAGGCACGTCAAGCCCGAACTTAAGGGAGCGTACGACGTGGCCAAACAAGAAAAGATCTGTCGCATGGTCGCCACCAAGATGGGCTTTGACTGGGATCGAGGCAGAATGGACGTCTCCACCCACCCCTTCACCACAGGAAATTGCGTTGATTGCAGAATAACCACAAGATACGACCCAAAAGAACCCTTCCAGAGTATTTTAGCTGCAGTCCACGAAACCGGACACGCACTCTACGACCTAGGACTACCCTACGAACACTACGGCACCGCACAAGGGGATGCAGCCAGCCTCTCAACGCACGAATCGCAATCAAGAATATGGGAGAACCACCTCAGCCGAGGCAAAGAATTCTGGCATTGGCTCTCGCCCCATTTGAAAAAAGAAGGATGGAATCTTACGCCTGAGCAGTGCTACGGCCATGTCAACGCAGTTGTTCCCGGCTTCATCAGGGTGAATGCAGACGAGGTAAGCTATCACATGCACGTCATACTCCGCTTCGAGATAGAACGAGGGTTATTTGACGGTTCCATCAAGGTGAAGGACATCCCAGACGAGTGGAACTCACGAATGCAAGAATATCTCGGACTAAAGGTGCCCAACGACGCCAAAGGGTGCTTGCAAGACATCCACTGGACGAACGGCTTCGGCTACTTCCCCACGTATAGCATAGGTACCATGATCGCCGCCCAGCTATGGGAAAAGGCCAACAAAAAACTAAAGTTGGAAAGCGACTTTAGCAAGGGCAAGTTCACCCGGCTCACTGACTGGCTGAAAGAAAACATCCACCAGCATGGCAGACGCTACGATCCAGACGAGCTCATCAAGCGCGCCACCGGCCAAAAACCCAACCCCTCCGCACTAATCGCACATCTCAGAAGCAAACACATCCCATAATCTCTGGGATCGCTTATCCTACTACCTTCCATCCTCCGTCATACTCGTAAACGTAGTGTTCGGTTTGCATTATTCGGTTTTGGAATCCTTTGGTGCCGATAATGCTTGTGTAGTCTCCAAACCTTGACGCAAGCACCTTTATTGCTTCGAACCCTGCAGCAGCATTCATGATTTCCGTTTTTTCTGCTTCTGGATATTTTTGCAAGTACTTTTTGCCAAATTCTGAGCCAACGATTGTTTCAGGTATGTAATCTACGGAGAGCGTCCCTTTTAGTCGATCTTGCGGGATGCTCTTCTCAACTAAGGGAATGATGCATTCTGAACTGGCTGCACAAGCAACCCGCATGTCAGAGCCCATTTCGGTAAGTTGCTTAAACATGTTAAGTATTTCGTGGCTTAGCCCCATGATGAACAATCTCTCGATGCCGTCTTTTTCTGCTTTGAGAAGTAAGGTTCTGAAGTCGAGGTTTCCATAAGGATATCTATACTCGGTTACGTCGGTTACCTGGCGTATTCCCTTTAAGCATTCGTCAGTGTACATTATATTAGCAAACAACACGCCTATTTTTTCATGAGCAATGCGTTTTGTGAGTTCTTTGCAGCTTGACTGCGCATCAAAGTTGGATTTGTATGCGTTGGGATAGAGTTCTGCTATGTCTCGCGTGTATGCTTCATAGAGAAGCGGTTTTCCTGTTTCCTGGAGTAGAGGCGCTACGGCGTGTGTTGGCACTCCAAAAACGACGAGGTATGCCTCAGGATCTACCAAGTGTTCAAGGCTGTTTGCTACCTTTATACTTTCAGTGCTATCCAATTTTCCATCTTGTACATGGATCTGTATTCCCGGGGTTTCCTCGAGCGCTAATTCCATACCCTTGACGTAATTCTGGGAGTAGTAGCTAGCAGGTCCTGTGAGAGGCACGATTACTCCGACGTCAAAGGTGTCGTTCTGAGAACCACATGCGAATAGCAGGAGCAGTAGTATGAGTATCTTTTTCATGTGTATCTAGAATCAACCAAAAGATTTAAAATCTAGCTACTATATCCTTATAGTAGAATGAAGAAAATTGAGCTCATGCTAAAGAATATCGACCTAACCTCACAAGAATCAAGAACATATATGGCTCTTCTTACCTTAGGCGAGGCCCAAACCGGGCAAATATGTAGTGAAAGCGGCATAGCGAGCTCCAACATCTACAAGATTCTTGAAGAACTTGTCTCGAAAGGTCTTGTAAGTTTTCGTTTTCGGAACAACACAAAAGTCTTCATGCCAGCACCCTCCGAATCGCTGAACGAGCTGTTTAGAGAGAAACAACAAACGCTTGAAAAGCAGAGGAAGGAAGTGCAAGCTGAACTGATTCACCTTAAGAAGAAAAAATTCGGGCACCCCCTATCCGAGTATAAGTATTATGAAGGCTTTACCGGGATTAAGTCCATGTGGTACGAGATAAATGGCAAGCTAACCCCGAAGTCCACTGAGCGAGTATATGGAGCTAAGAAACACGCGTACCAGCGTTTGGTTGCGTTTTATGATGAACACCACGCATTGAGAAATAAGTTGAAGGTTCGGGGAAAAATACTCTTCCCCATGGAAGACAAGCTATTGGAAAAGAAAAGAAAAAACAAAATAACTGAAACAGGGTTCGCAGAATTGAACAACGAGACAGAATGGGGCGTCGTGGACGACATGTTGTACATGCAATATTATACCAAAAAAATTCCAAAGGCCTTCTTGATAAAAGATAAAGTCATTGCAGATACCTTCCGACAGGTTTACGAGCAAGTTTGGAGTCAAAGGATTAAACGTTACAAAGATTGTAAAGATTCATAAAATATAAATACTAGTTATCCTTACCCGAGTAGTTGGAGGTAGGGCCATGACAACCATTGACGTGAGCTCGAAGGTTGCGCCACTCAACACAGGGCTCATACGGGAAGAGTTGGAAGGTTTTCTAAGGAAGCAGGATATAGAAGGTAGCATACGCGCTGTTGTGACAAAAGGAAACGCGCGAACAAGAAAATTGCAGGGTTTAGAGTGCAGTCTGCACATGAACAGCGGAAGGGACAACGTCCACGTGCACGCCCAAGGATTCGGCGAGCGCCACATGGTGAAGAACGCCATCAAGAAGGTAACCACGGCGTTGCGGAAGAAGCACGCAGTCCACAAGCGAAAGTCGTACGCAGAGGCACTAGGAGCGCTCACCCAAGCTGCAGGCGAGAGCCAACCTGACGAACCAGACCTTCTTGCCGAAGTTTTGCCACCACTTCGCTAAAGCGAGTGTGTGGGAACGCTTGCTCAAGCTCAGGTAGAGGTATACTCTTTTCCTTTACTAGGGCTCTGACTATTTGGCCTCTGACCCATCTTGTCGAGCCAGCAAACCTGGGTTGGGTGCTTAGTGGCTTTATGCCTGTCTTTCTTGACGTGGCATGCAGCGCCCCATAATCCATGAGCGCGTTGTGCCACTCACAACTATTCCCCCTAGGAATCTGGGCAAGCGCCACGGCCTCTAGCCCTGCTTCAGAGATGTCTTCTGGGAGTCCAAGCTCGTGGATCAACACCCGCCTAATGTTGGTGTCCACGACAGCAACATCTCTGTTGAAGGCAAAGGCAAGTATGGCTCGGGCGGTGTACGGGCCGATGCCAGGAAGCTGGCGCAGTTCTTCCTCAGTCTGCGGCAGCTTGCTTGTTTGCTGTGCGAGCTTTTGCAAGCGCAGCGCGCGATTGTTGTAGCCCAGGCCTGACCATATCGCCAGGACCTTCCTCGTGGGCGCCCTTGCTAGCGCGGCAAGCGTGGGAAATTCCTTGAGCCATCGTTTGTAGTAAGGAATCACACGATCCACCTGGGTTTGTTGGAGCATGACTTCTGAGACGAGAATGTGGTAGGGGTTGGTCGTCCGCCTCCAGGGGAGGTCACGCTTGTTCCTTTTGTACCATCCCAACACTTTGGTCTGTAGTTTCATTTTTTTGCTTTCATAAACTGCCGTAACGATAGACAGTTTAGGATGTGCTTTTTTTCTGCCCATCCCCTTCTCGCGTTCCTCACCCCGTACTCTAGGTAGCGCAGGTGTTCTGTGCTGTGGCTGTCCGTGCCCATGGTGAGTTTTACTTTGTGGGCGATGGCTTCTTGGATCATGCTTGCCCCCAGGTCTGTTCTTGAGGGGTGGGCGTTTATTTCTAGCGCGGTTTGGGTCTTGGCTGCGTGGGCGAACACTTTTTTGGTGTCAAACACTATGGGGTCTCGTTCGAGCACCACTTTTCCAGTAGGATGTGCCAGTGCGGTCACGTACTCGTTGTCCATGGCATTGCACAGGCGCTTGGTCATGGCTTTTTTGTCCATGGTGAAGGCACGATGGACTGCTGCCAGGCAGTAATCTAACTGTTTGAGTATGGATGGCTCGCATTCTACGTTGCCTTCCTTGTCAATGTCCACCTCTAATCCTTTTAGCACCATTATTCCCCTTAGTTTCTTGTTTGCCTCATCGATGGCCTTGGAATACTTTGCAAACCTTCGCTTGTTGACAGGATTAGCTATAGGTATCCGCCCATAATGGTCTGTTATCGCGATGTACTTTAGGGGTTTGGCTGCCTTGGCCATGTCCGCTACAGAATAGTTTCCGTCTGAGAACGTGGTGTGCATCTGGAGGTCTGCCTTGACGTCTTGTAGCGTCACGAGTTTTGGCTGGTGGGTGGTTAGCTCGCCGTGTCCCTCTCGTAGTTCTGGCTCGATGTAGGGCAGTCCTAGCTTGCGATAGAGTTCTTTTTCGGTTTTGCCTGCGACAGCCCTTGTTTTCGAGAATAGTCCGTACTCGTTTAGCTTGAGCCCTTTTTGGATGGCGATCTTGCGCAGGGAGATGTTGTGCTCTTTGCTTCCGGTGAAATAATTCAGTGCCGCGCCGTAGCTTTCTTTTGGCACCACCCTGAGATCAACCTCTACTCCTTCTTCTACGAACACGCTAGCTTTTGTTTTTCCCTGAGCGATGACCTCCTTCACGTTGGACATGCCACAAAATGCTTCTATGACTTTGCTAGAATCGCTAATGCATAAGATGTCGATGTCCTTAACCGTTGGACGCCATCTGCGCATGCTTCCGGCAAGGTCCACCCGGGTAACCCCTTTGACTTTTTGCAGTCTAGCCACCATGCTGTCTGCGAGCGGGCGTACGGTGGCCATGAGCACTCGCTCTCCCTTTCTTTTGAAAATGTCCAGTCCCTTGAGTATGTTTGCTTCACTTTTTGGCCCAAAACCCTCGAGTTTTGCTACCTTGTGTTGTTTGATGGCCTTTCGTAGTTGTGCCACCGTGCCTACCTTGAGCTTTTTGTGCAAGATAGCGGCTTTCTTTGCCCCCAATCCTGGGACGTCCATCAACTCCACGACACCTTTTGGAAGCTTTTTTCGTAGTTTTTGGTAGGTTTTTAGCTTCCCGGTTGTGATGTATTCTTCTATCTTTGAGGCCATGGCCTCGCCAATGCCAGGAATGGCCTTTAGCCCTCTTATTCCTTCTTCTTCGTAGATTGCTCCGAGGTCTTTGCCTAGCCCGAGGATGTTTTGCGCTCCTCGCCTGTACGCTTGCGGCTTCCACTCCACACCTAAGAATTCGAACATATCTGCCATGTCATAGAACAGTTGTGCTATGGCCTTGTTGATCATGGGCGCTGGAGGAGCGTACGGATATTTAAACTATTCCGCAACAGTGCCTGCCACGTCTGCACCTTCTACTATTTGCTGGCTGTCGTCTTGGAGTGCCTGCTCTGCTTGGTTGTACCATCTGCTGAGAAAGAATTCTTGTATGACTGCAACCACGGCCAGGCCACCAACCATGGTGCCGGTGAGGTAGGCGAGCCATCCAAACATGGGCTCATCAAACGATTTCACGATGGCGTCTCCCATATAATGAGCAAGGAGTGCGTAGCCAACCAGGACAGGAATTGCGGGCAGTGCTGCCTTGCGCGTCATGCCAGGCCTGCTTACGAGGTTATCCCGGATCCTGTCAGGATGTTCTGTTTGGATGTAGAGAGCGGGACGTCCCAGCCAGATAAACTCTGTGCTGCCTCCCTCTTCTCGTTTTAATAGTTCAGGATGCCCATCCACCGCTCTAAAGCCAGCCTCGGAGCAAGAACTTTCCAAGGACTGGAAGAACTCAGCATCCTGTCCTATACCATCCTCCGGTACTGACACGTGAGGCATACTCGCTGTCAAGACTAGGGATTTATAATTATTGTGAATTTTGGGAAAGTTTTTAAGCAAGCGATAGCGCGATCATTCCATGATCAATTTTGATGACGAGCTAGACAAGGGTCAAGAAAGCTACAACCAAGCCGTAGGCCAGTGGTGGTTGGGCCAGGCAGACGACCGCTCGCACGCCATCGCGTACAAGAAGATAGCCAAGGAGATACGAAGGTTTTGCAAGCACGAACCCGAAACCATCCTTGACTTTGCTTGTGGTGGCGGGCAGTTGCTAGCAGAGCTGGCCAAGCTCTTCCCCAAAAGCAAGTTCATCGGTGTGGATGGCTCGCACAAAATGTTAGCAAAGGCCAAAGAAAGGGTTCCCCAGGCCACCTTTATCGAGACCTACCTTCCTGATTTTAAACTGAAACAAAAAGCGGACTTAGTAATTTTTTGCTTTCCTAACATCGCTCCTGGAGAGGACTGCCAGGGCTTTTACAACAAGCACGGCTACATGCATCCTCAAGATGCCAAAGTGGCCAAGTACCTGTCCGAAGCCAAGGATCCAGAAGAGGAAGATACAGAGGATCCAGAAGAATTGTACGATGACTTGCTCACCGACAAAGTCATCTCAAGAAATCTCCGTCAGCTGTCCAAGCCAGGAGGAATCTGTGTTCGTGTTACGTACAGTAATGCAAAACGTGAAGAGCTGTCCAAGTTGGGTCAGATGCGCACAAACTTTGAGGAGGGCTGCCTTTCGCTGCCAGTTGATGGTGCTAAGGCAGAACAACTATTTTCGTTCGAGGAAAGCGTGTACAAACCAAGCAAGGTTATCCTAGACGTGTATCATCAGACAGAGGATGAGGATGACAAGACAGGCGGATACTTTATCAGTTTTTTGAGAGCGGTCTAGGTTCTTCGGTACAAGCTGCTCGACCAGTCTTCTTGGCCACGGTACTGGTTTCGCAAGGTGACGCTCTGGTCCTTTAGATTGTCCACGGCTCTCTCACTCCTTCTTCCGGACTCTCTCCACTGGTTAATCACTGCTGTTCTTCGGTCAAGGTCGCCCATGTATCTAGCTTGGTTGCTCCTGGTAGTTATGGAAGCCTGCGGGTTCACGTAATGATAGCGAGTGACTCTCCCTGCATCAGGGTTTCGAATCACCGAACCACTGTACACTTTGACTCCACGATCTGCAAGCCTTTGCTGGTACGCTGATTGTACGGCTTGAAGCCGGGCGTTTCGATCACTATACGACGCGTATTGGCTGGACAAGATCACGTGACTTATCCCTTGGCCGGTTGTTCGTACTGAGATAACTTGCGCGAGTGCAAGCAGTGCAACGATGACCACGAGAATTAAGGCCAGATTGGGCTTGTTCATAGTGGAACTGCAAACGTTCTAGTATAAGAACGTTTTGGAAAAATCGCAAGCGAAACGTGAGTTCCGCTTGACGAAGATACCTCCTTTTCCCGTACTTAGTACGCGAAGATAGTGACAATAACAACACCTGAGGTATAATATCTTTGGGTACGTACTTTTAATCTGTTACGCCATTGTAGCAAGGCTTGCTTTTTGGTTCTGGATACGTGCGGTCTACCCACCCCTCATTTCTTTCCTGCCATGCTTCGCATATGGAAACAAAGGGTGCCATGCGGTTATCGCCGGTGAGTGTTATGCTGTTAAAATACACCAGTTTCTCTTCTTTGATGTGCGGGAAGGGATGGGCGGCTCGAGAGGTAGTTATTATTCTGTCAGTGCAGGAGTAGACAGCCTTGACACCGCTTGCGGTGAGCTTGCGACGAAAAAACGTCTTAGACATGCCTGCCTTTTTTAACTGTTCAATAAGGGTCTCTATAGGAGGGCCGGTGACAGAAAAGCGTCTCGTGGCCATGGACGCTGTCAACGTGGTGGTTTTCAAGTAGTTTGCCAACACGTAGTCTGGCTTAACAGTAGGGATGCAGAGTAAGGACGTGTAGAAAAGTTCTAGATGCGCCAAGCGCCGAAGCACTTGGCCACCTTTTCGTTAGCCGCAATTTGCGGAACAAGTATGAGGTAGCGTGGTTTTATTTAATAACTTCGTACGTACTACCGATAGTCGCAGTCTACGACATGGTCATTGACCATGCCTACTCCTTGCATGATGGCGTAGCAGATGGTGCTGCCCACGAAGCGGAATCCTCTGGCTTTCATGTCCTTGCTCATGGCGTCTGACTCTTTTGTTGAGGTAGGTATCTGTTTCATGGTCTTGGGGCGGTTGTCTCGGGTCTTGCCCACGAACTGCCAAAAGTACTTGTCAAAGCTGCCAAACTCTTCTTGCACCTTGATGAATGCTCGTGCGTTTGTTATCGTGCTCTCAATTTTCAGCCTGTTTCGAACAATGTCCGGGTTCTTCATCAGCTTCTCAACGTGCTTCTTGTTCATTTTTGCCACTTTCTTGATGTCAAAATTGTGGAAGGCTTTTCTGTACCCCTCTCGCTTGTTGAGTATGGTGCTCCAGCTTAGTCCTGCTTGCGCGCCATCAAGCGTTAGCGCCTCAAAGAGTTTTCGATCGTCATGCACCGGCTTCCCCCACTCCTTGTCGTGGTAGTCCCGCATGTCTTCCTTGTCACCCCATTTGCATCTCATGAAAATTTTATGTTTTTGGAGTATAAAAAACTGCAGTTTTTTAAGGGAGACTATCTCTCATCGACCATGCGCATTCCTAAACGGTACGGCCAGTCGCAGGTTCTTTCGTGTCCTTTTTGTGGCAAGCAAGCGGTGACGAAGAACAAGCAAAAAGTGCCGGTGTGTATGAAGCACAAGGATAGCGTTATTGACAACTGGAAGTGTGTCTGTGGCTCCTTCTTAGACATCCAAGAAGGCAAGTGGGGACCGTATTGCAGATGCATAAAGTGTGGTGCTGTTAATTTCAAGCGAGCGCTGGAGCTGAATCCGATGCCTGAAGTGAAGGAAGATCCCAAGACAGAGGTCAAAACAGTGCCAAAACAGGAAACAGTTAAGGCGGACGATCCTAGGTATTTTGACTAAGCGAAAGTTTATATTTCATCACTTACTTGGCACAGTATGAGCGATCCACAGATAATGAGGGAGAGTCCAAAATTTACTTTTCCACGATGGGCAAAGATTGTTCTCGCATGCGGTGTTGCTTGGGGAGGCGCTATCGCCCTTCGCGCAGCTGCAAACGCGAGTGCAACAACACATCAAGGTACGGTTCTTGAAGAGTTCTTGGTCATACACACATTAGGACCTCCAGGATGCTTTGTAACCAAAGACCCCGAAAAAGGTCGCACAGCGTACCTTGTCCAACCTAAAGAGGGCGGCAGCGCATGCGTTATGACCCCTGCTCAAGATGTTGCAAACCAAGGCGACACCATACGTTACAAATCACCCAGCGTACAGTTTAACGTGGGCGTGCGTGGCGTTCCTGGCGCAAAGGACTACACGTTCACAAGCCAGGCCTTCGACATCGAAAAGGTAGAATAGAGTAACGTTTTTATACCTTCTAGAATTCAAAACAGCATGCGATACGCCTACCTAGCAATTCTTGTTGCGTTGATTGCATGCAGCCAACCTAGTGATGACATAGTCATCGGTGCAGACTATGCACTGACAGGAAGTCTTTCTCAATACGGCGACTGGGCGAACAACGGCATCAATCTTGCCCTGGAAGAGATAAACAAGAAAGGCATCCATGGCCGCCAGGTCAAAGTAATATTTGAGGACAGCAAAGGGGATGCAAAAGAAGCGGTGAGTGCTTACCACAAACTACGAAACATCGACGGCGTGCAGTACCTTATCACCTTCCAAAGCTCCATAGCGTTGGCTATCGCGCCCTTAGCAAACGAGGACGGCGTGGTGCAGATGGACGTTTCAGCAACAACACCCGCCTACAGCTCACCAAACGATTACACGTTTAGAACAGGCATTCTTGCCACCCAGCTAGCAAAAGATGCTGCCAAAAGCATAGAAGATTTGGGCATCACAGAATTAGGCGTGGCGTATATCAACAACGATTACGGCCAGGGCATGGTGGACACGTTCAAGAAGAGCTATACTGGCAAGATTCTCAAAGAGGAAAGCTTTGACCAGGATGCTAACGATTTCAGAACACAGCTAACAAAGCTCAGCGAGGCAGGAGCCAAGAACATCTTCATGGTTTCCCACATGAAAGAGGCCGGATTAGTCGTGAAACAGGCTGCAGAGCTAGGTCTTGGGCTTACGTTCTACAGCGACGTGTTTGGCATTGAAGGGGACGAGTTCATGAAGGGTGCAGGAGACGCCAGCGAAGGCGTCATCTACGTGGCACCCTTGTTTGACGCTGAGAGTGCCAGTGCTGCAGTGTCTGGATTTGTCCAAGCCCACCAAGCAAAGCACGGCTCTGACCCAAACTACTTTGCAGCACAATCTTATGATGGCCTCATGGCCCTGGCTACAGCCATGGAAGCATGCGCAGAAGTTACACCGCAATGTGTGAAGGACGAGCTGTCCAACGTTGACTTCCAGGGCACATCAGGAAAGATCAAGTTCGATATCAACGGAGACACCATCAAACCAGTTGTTCTGAAAACGGTCAAGAATGGCGAGTATGTGGCGTACTAAGCAACCTGTTCTATAACCGGACCATATTCTCGAACGTAACGGTCGGCGTCTGCTCGCCTGCTTTCAATATTAGATTTCCATTCATAGTCTGTGTCTCCCAGAAGTCTTAGCGTGCGATCGCACAGGCAAACTGTTTGCCTGGCCTCACGGAGGTACCGTCTGCTAAGATCTGGAAAAGTCGCTAGATGATCTGGTTTGGGTTCTATGAACTCTCCTGCAGAATAACAAAAGGAGTTTGCATGGACTTGCCACATCCTCTCTGCAACGATAGCCCCTCTCGTTTTCTTAGACACCAAAGGAATGCGCGGAACCACGTACTTTCTCACATTATCGTACACCAGAGTTGGCGGAACGACAAAGACCATCATACTTCCCACTAAAACAAACATAGGGATCCAGTCTACGAAGTCTTTAACCTCTTGCTTTGATGGTAGGTGTTCTTGGACTGCGCCCAAACGGGCTTTGAGCGCTTGCTTCCCTCTGTTGAACCAGCTGGGACGTTGTGATTTGAGCTCCCTCAGTTGGTTCTCAAGACTTCGTATTCGATCATCCGGATCCTCAAAGCGCATAGGAGTTATTACGTCACGAGATATATAAAACTTCGGAAATTATTCAATATCGAGCGCTTTGATTATCTTGTCTAGCTTCATGTTGATAAGTTCTAGCTCTCTTGGTGGAGCACCAGCAGGCGCACCCTTGGGTGCTTTGGTAAAGCAGTCCCTGCACAATACTGGCTTGTTTGATGTTGGCTTGAAAGGAACCTCTGTATTGATTCCACACTGACCGCAAACAACTTTGGTGAGCTCTAACGTTCCTCTACGACCATCTCGGTCTCTTCCACGGGAGAAACCACGGTCCCTGCCTCCACGTTCCTCAAATCGGGGTTTTGATCTAGGTCGCTCTACAAAGTCCTTGAATCGTGCTTCTTTTCTTGGAGAGGCATCTCTAGAATCACGTCTGCCTCCTTTTGAGCGCTCAAATCTTGCCATGTACCTTTAAATAACAACACCTTTATAAGGATGGTGGGTTCGAGCTGGAAAAATTTATAAGCTTTCGAGCGCTACCCTGCTGTAATGCCAGGAGAAAAGGTTATCGGGGTTTGTCTGTACCGAAAAGAGCTAGGCCGTGTTGCCATCTCTAGGCATCATTGGCACACGGTTAGCATACCGCCTCACAGGGTTTCTGACAGGAGACTCCTCGAGAGCTATTTTTTTAAGATGGGTCGTGATAAAGAATACCTAGTCCATGACCCAGCCCCCTTGCCACAAGAAGTGTACGAATCCCTCCAGACGTTTTACGGGGGAAAGCCTGAAGCAGAGGATGAACAGGCGGCAGCACATCTTAACGAGAACTTTGCTGGAAAGTTAAGTGTAAATATAGAGGAAGATGGCGAAACCTGGGATCTTGGAATTCCAAAGGTGCTGGGAAGACTAGTAAACACAAGGGTCAAGTGCGATGACTGCACCATAGACTTCCACGTGCTCACCAAGGTAGATCCTGAGGAAGCGAGAGAGGTGGTCAGGAATTTCGAGTTCTATAGAAGACTCAACTATGTAGGCAATCTAACCCTCAGACCGATCTTGGAAGCGTTGAACAGACGATGCTAAGCCACTAGCGCAGCTGCTCTGTCAACAGCGCCCATCCAGTTTTCTGGGGTCGCCCATATGGATTCTTTAGCAGATAGATGCTGGTCTTTTGTAGTCCCGACCACACGGAAGATTTCGTCAGGAGGCCCAAGAGGTTTATCCACGTCAATTCTTACCCCTCTATGAAAGGGTATGGCCGTCACTTCAACAGCGCCCATCGCAACATTTGGAAAACCTCCTTGGAAAAGAGACTCGTTCTTGGCAAAACCCCTGCGTTCAAATTCTGCATAGATCTCAGGAACAAGCCCCTCATTTCGCAAATAAACTATTTCTGCTGCTGCACGACGAGCATAACGCTGCCTAATAGCTTCCTCATCAATCATAGATTCGTAAGCCACGAAAGCCTTAAAAAGATGCCCCAGCCGGGCTCTGACCAAAAAGGTACATGTGGCTTAGAATTTGAAGTCCAGAACTTTCTCAATGAACACGTCAATTTCTGAAAGCTTGGCCTTGTTTAATGATATTTGGAGCCCATAAGAGGTTGACTTGGTGAGCAACCAACCCTTCTTGATCAATTCTTTTGCCATCTTTGTAGTATCCTTCCCGAGATGCCCTGGAAATCCTTTCTTTATAGTGTCAAAATGAGTATGCACCCCTCCAAGTATCTTCTTCCTTCTGAGATGATACAGAATAGTAGCTTTGATTTCTTCATCCATACGAAGGCGAGGATTTTAGCCTTATTAAATGTTTCTATTATTGCAATTTTGAAACATTGATAGAAACATTTAAATACTGGATAGTTAGTAGTAGTATCATGACAGAAAGCATCTTTGCAGAAGTGTTCGGAAAGTCTCCGTTAATCAAAGTGCTTGACTTTTTGATAACCTACCAATTGTTTGATTATCCATTAACTGAGATTGCCAAAAAATCTGGGGTGAGCTACTCCACCATGCAAACATTCTGGGACAGGCTCGAAAAGAACAACATAGTCATCAAAACACGGAGAGTGGGAAAGTCTGACCTTTTCAAACTAAACACCAAAAACCCTGCAGTAAAACAACTCATCAAACTAGATTGGAATCTTATCAAGGGAGCTGAGAAGGAAATCACTGTTTAATGCCCCCGCCGGGACCCGATCGGATTTGCTCGGTTCCCCCGATGAACGATACCTTTAAGAATCTGGAAAATATTGCATGTGTATGACCGAGGCTACTGTTCGAGACCTGCAAAGGGAGCTCACAGAGATAAAGAAGCACATGGTTTCTAAGGAAGAGCTAGCAAGCGTTCTGGCCTCGCTGGAAATATCTAGCAACGAGAAAACCATGGAGCAAGTCAAGGCAAGTGAGAAGGATATCAAGGAAGGGCGCACCAAGCAGATAAAGAGCGTTAAGGACCTGCTCGCGGAGATGTGATGTGGGACGTCCACAGAACAGACACGTTTCTTCAAACACTCAAAGAACATAAGAAAAACGCTGCGTTGCTCGCCGTGTTGGACAAGAAAATCCTACGGCTGATCAAAGATCCGCACGCTGTTGGCGGAGAGTTATCAGGTAAACTCCACGGCTGGCGATCCACGCGCCTCGTCAGGAAGTACCGCTTGCTTTTCAAGATTGACGAAACCGCACACAGAGTGACCTTGGGCGCCATAGACCACAGAGAGTCCGCGTACGGATAAGCCGTTCGACAGGTTCCCCCGCGAACAGGATTTCAAGGATGATGGCGTGAGTAAACAACCCATACCCCCGCAAAGGTGGCAGAGTTTGGTCTTTAGATTTCCCCGATAAATAATTAGATAATTGTACCTTCCGGAGTAGATGTAGGGGTTTATATGGGGAGTGCAGATTGAATATAGGAAAATGGCAGTATCAGCAATGAAAAATAGCGTCGAGAATCATAAGAAATTTTACGACAGTCAAGCAGGTTCCATAGGATTCCTCCGCAGTCTATTGGTTAGAAACAGAAAAAGGCTAAAGATCTTCGGAGAGTTCTCGGAGTATGATCACAATCATGGACGGGACACATGTGGAATTGATTGGTTTTTTAGAGAGAAGATTGCGGGAAGCATGCGAAGGCACAGATCAAGTGAACGCTTAATGCTTGATGTTGGAACCGGGCCCGGTTACACAGGGATCACGATTGTAGAGAAGACAGGATGCCACGTTCACGGAATTGATGTGTCAAAAAGAATGGTAGAACGAGCAATAAAAAACGCTGCGAGAGCACGCGTCTCCAACAAATACTCAGCAAAACAAGGAAGTGTTATGGATATTCCCGCAAGGGACGCCACGTACGATGGCGCAGTGTGGTTCTTTGGGCCTGGCGCGATTGACCCAGAAGAACGAGTTGCGGCCTTTGATGAGATCCGAAGGGTTCTGAAGCCTGGGGCCAGCATTGAAATCGCAGACGCGCGGAGCCCTGTGGCCACCGGCGAAGAATTTAAACTAACTTCCTATTTGTTTGACATCTTTCTTAAGGCGCCTTTACGTGGGGCTATAGGGACGCCACCGGTTAGGAGTATTAATGATGCCCTTGGAACACCAGACCGCGTGTACCAGCACGCATTTCAACATTTTGTTCAGAAGAAATTGAAATTTTGGAATTGGCAGGTTACGGATGGATTGGCTGAAGTCCTACAAGAATCTGGCTTCGTGGACATTCAAGTAACGAATTATCAAGGTGTGGCCACTTCATTAATACCGGGAAGGGATTATGGAGCGCCCTTCTTGTGGGGAAATCTCATTAGAGCGAACAACGCTTGCCCTTAGAGTAAACAATCATGTGATTATTTACTCGCTCACGGATCCCTCCTTGAGTAACAACATTCTGGGGAACCGATCAAATATGCTCGATGCCCCCGCCGGACTTCTAACCGATCAGTAAGGCACTTGGGAAGTTATCCTGGAGAAAACACCAAAAGTGCTTTGGTCCTATTTGTATAATACTTTGGCTAAACTGTTGCGCACTGTTGCAGCTCTCTGGTCTTCGTCTATAGCTCCAAGAGTGTGGAGCATTCCCGTGCTTGTCAGAACATCTAAGGGAATATTCCAAGTGAGCCGGTACTTCTTTGCACTTCTGGCGCTCCACAGTACCTTGCTGTTCACGATAAGCTCTTTCTCCTTTAATGCCCGGAATGTTTTCAGAAAGTCAGCGTTGTAGGTACTAACATGTTTTCTTGTGTAGTAATGATTGGTTGTCCTGACATATTCATACAATTGGGTGTCCGTATAGGTTGTTGTGCCTTAGCCGGTGAAAGCCTAGCAGAAAGCGTTGCAGAAACCACCATCGAGCCTAAAAGATCCATCACTTGCGCGGACGCCTTCAAACAACTCTGGCTCAAACGTGGCGGACTGGAAAACCTTGCCAACATTCAGTAACGTTTAAGCACCGCCTAGTACCACTCTGCAAACACACAACAAACTTTATAAGAACCGCGCCAAGAGGGTGCGTATGGGACGAGGCATTTCTAAAGTTGGCGTGGTAGGAGGCATTATCGCATTACTCATCTTGGTAGGCGGACTGATGGCGTACTCAGGCCTCACGAAGAGCAGCACCAGCGACGCCCTACTGCTTTCTGTAGACGGAGACGTTTCTATAGTTACCGGGAGCACGACCATCACCGCAGTACAAGGGATGCGCCTGAAGGTCAACGAAGTGGTGAAAACAGGCCAAGGTCGCGCCATCATCGTACTAAGAGAAAGTATGATAGTAACACTCGACAGCGACAGCGAACTACGCATTTCTTCCATATCGCCAGAGAACGTGGAAGTACAACACACGCAAGGGAGAACATGGAACAAGTTCACCGGCCTTACCGGAATGAAAAACTACAAAGCGACAACACCTAACACCGTAGCCGCGGTAAGGGGAACGACATGGGAACAGCAAGTCTCCCCCGACCAAATCATCGTCCTAGAAGGCAAGGTCTCTTTCCAGCATCAAGAAGAACGTGTTGAAGTGGGCAGTCTGGAAAAATACACATTAAAAGACAGCACACTGGTTCAATCGGACCCCACACCAGAAGATCTTGAAAGGCTCAAGAAAGAGTTAGAAGTGCATGTCACCACGCTAAAGAAAATGAGATGGAACGAGTTGCGTAAGAACAGCGTTGCCTTCAACGTGTTCAAACAACGCTTTGGCGTGACTGAAGACGAAATAAAAGCTTCCTTTAACGAACACGACGAGGCAGAAAGTTTTGATCCTGAACAAATAAAGAAAGACGCACCCATCCAATCAGAAATTCTAGATAAAATCTTAGCCATCACCGAACAAATCAGAGAGGCTCGTGCCCAACTAGAATGAAAAAACTTCTCCTCCTCATGCTAGTCGCTTGTGCCCCGACCATAACGCAAGATGCGATCTTACTAGATTTTTCAGGCGAGGTGTTGGCAGATGGCTCACCACCCATCACCAACAACACCGTCCGTAACATCCAAACCTTTAATGGTACTGCAAAGGTAGCCATACCCGGCCGAGCACTTGTCCACGTTGATCCTTACACCAACGTGTCCTTACTAGAACTGCATAACGTTCACTGGTACCAAGACAGAGGTACGACCTGGCACAAGTATTTAGCAACAGTAGGTGCGACTACGTACCAAGTAGAAAACCCTTACTCGGTTGCAGCAGTCAGAGGAACCGAGTTTGAGGTAGTCGTCGTCAATCAGTCCGCCACCATTCTCGTAGGGGAGGGCAACGTGAGTATACGAACCAACGAATCCCAGATAGTCATAGGAAAACATGAGAAAGTAATCACCTCCAAAAAACAGAGACGGGTTAAACGCAAACTGACCAGCGTGGAAGAACAGCAGCACCTCGTTTCCAAAAGAAAAGACACTCAGCAATACGTGCAAACAGTAAGAAGACTACAAGACAAAATTCACAAAAGAAAGAAAGCCCCAGAACGCAGATCACCAGAGCCAACAAAGAAAGAACGCACAAAACCGCAAAGAAAAAATCAAACCCTTAAGAGCGAGACAAAAAGCAACACACAACCACCAAAATTTCGAAACAGCACAACGGTTCGCACGGAGGCCTCACGCAACGTGAGCAAAGAGAAAATAATATCTACAACACAACCAAGACAAGGAAATGCAAAAAAGCGTCCTGTCACAAAAGAGCAACGGCCCAAAAACAAAACACCCTTCCTCTCAAGAACAGCACCCCATGCCACAACACCTTTACAACAAGAAACTGACAAAGTACGACCTACGCAAACGTTCCCCACTCAAAGGCATAAGAATGACACGACCGTCAAGGCAGCACTCGACAAAAAAGTGCGCACAGAGTTTGACAATGGGAGCGTACGCAGGTAGATGCAGCACTCGCCGTTAGTGCCCATAGTCGGGTGCGCGTTGGTATGCTTTCTCTTCCTGGTGGGCGCGTTCTCAAACATCGAAGTAAAAATAACAGACAACCTGCATGGAGGTATACAACCTCAGAACATACTCATCGTAGCCATTGATGACCCCAGTCTCCAAGAGCTTGGAAGGTGGCCGTGGCCTCGCAACCTGACCGCCAAACTCATCACCCAGCTGGAAGAAGCACGCGTGACAGGCGTAGACATAGGGTTCTACGAACCTTCAAACCAAGATCATGAGTTGGCAGAAGCAATCTCCAACGCACATGTCGTTTTGGCGCAAGAGCATAGTCAAGACCAGTTGCTCCAAGCAACACCCCTCATAGGAGCCAACGCAAACCACGGCTACGTGAACGTCATCACTGACCGCGATAAGGTTACGAGAGCCATAAAGACAGACCTGGGAATCCCCTTCTCGGTAGAGATACTGCGGCAAGCAGGCTATCAGGCGTATCCTCCAGAACGTATGCTCATCAATTTCGTAGGGCCTCCACAAAGCTTTGAGTACGTTTCTGCAAAAGACCTCCTCAGTAAAAAGATCAACGTTAAAGATCGCATAGTCCTTGTCGGCGCTACCAGCCCAGGACTCCACGATGACTATCTCGTTCCCACCTCAGAAGGAAAAGCCATGCCCGGTGTTGAGGTGCACGCAAACGCAATCCAAACCATGTTGCAAGCGAACTACCTCTACCCATTATCTCGCCCTAGCACACTAGCAGGAATCATCGTACTGACAGGAATAGCGACTGCGATAACATGGTACTTTTCCTACTGGGTTGCAGCAGTGCTTGTGGCCCTCCTCATTCTCATACTTCCCTGGCTGACTATACTAACTTTTGAGCAGGGAACAGTGCTTCCCGTTTTGTATTTTGAGCTGAGCGTCATCGTCAGCACAGTTATGAATACTGCACACTTGTACTTTGTGGAAGGAAAAAAGCGTCGCGAGATACAACAAGCGTTTGGAAAATACGTATCCAAAGATTTAGTAAACGACTTAGTCAGCAGTCCAGAAAAGTTAAAGCTAGGAGGGGAGCGAAAAGAGATTACTGTGTTTTTCTCAGACATTCGCGGATTTACCAGCGTATCCGAAGCGCTCAGTCCAGAAGATCTGGTGCACCTACTCAACGAGTACTTAGACAGCATGACTTCCATCGTGTTGAAAAACAAAGGCTGCGTGGACAAGTTCATGGGGGACGCCATCATGGCCTTCTGGAACGCCCCTGTTGATGAAGCACAACATGCAGAGCTCGCATGCGAGACCAGCCTGGAAATGATGGAAGAACTTGCGAGATTGCAAAAGAAGTGGACAAAAGAAGGTGTGCCAGCCCTAGATATAGGTATTGGTTTGAACACTGGCGATGCTATCGTTGGCAACATGGGAAGCCATGAGCGCTTCGACTACACCGCCATGGGGGACACCATCAACCTAGGATCGCGATTAGAAGGTTTGAACAAACAATACGGAACGCACATCATCATCTCACAGCACACAAACAAGCACGTCAAGCACAAGTACCTCACCAGGCCGCTAGATTTTGTAAAGGTCAAAGGAAAGAAGGAAGCGATTGAAATCTTTGAGTTAATAGCAGAAAAAGCAAAATGCAAGAACAAACAACCCTTTGTGAAGGAGTTTGAGAAAGCTCTTGACTATTACAAAGCACAACAATGGGACGCAGCCATTAAAGGCTTCCAAAAAGCCCTACACCTGCAGAAGGATACCACTGCTGAAACAATGATAGAACGTTGCAAGGTCTTCAAAAAGAATCCTCCAGGAAAGGACTGGGATGGCAGCTGGGAGATGAAAAGCAAATGAAGACACATTTTTAAACAGCCCACCATCCTAGCCTCATACGGGCCCGTGGTGAAATCTGGTATCACACACCCTTGGCTTGGGTGAGTCTCCGGGTTCAAATCCCGGCAGGTCCATATGAGAACATTAGCAATCCCCCTAGGATCGTTTGGCAACGAAGAAGACATACGCGCGCTAGTCCGCCATGCCGTGGCAGAAGGCGAAGGGGGCAACTACGGCGTGGTTACGGGAGAAGCCAACCTTGTCGCTGTTGACTTTGATAATGCAGAGGTTCAAGAAAAAGTAATCCTGAAGTTACCACCAACGTTCACGGTGAAGACGGGTGGTGGTTTGTCGCACAAGTACTTTGTGGTAGATAACCCAGAAAACGTTAAGGTACAAACAGAAGGGCACGACACTCTCGCCGATGTTCAAGGACCAAAGAAACAAGTCATAGGTCCAGGAAGCACGCACCCTAATGGCAATAAGTATGTTGTTGTAGATGACATACCTATCGCAAAGATTTCCATGGGAGAAATCAAAGCAGCCTTCAGCCCTTGGAGGAAAGACGACGTAAAAACAAACGTTGCGAACTTCCACGACAAAGATCTAGTAGTACAACAGATCAAAAACAAAACAAGGCTATCCACCATTCTATCCGACGCAGGGATCGACACGAGCAAGAACCCCACCAGGTGCCCATGGCATGGTAGTAAAGGTGGTCAATGCCTTAGCTTCGACGACACAAAGGGCCTATGGAAATGCTTCCACTGCGACCAGGGCGGCGATGTATTTACCGCATACATGAAGCTACACAATTGTGATTTCATAACTGCCAAACTAGCACTAGCGAAAAGCGCCAACATTACTTTGGACACACCCCAAAAAGTGATGGAAGATAAGAAGGAACCCAGAGACCTTTCCGAGATGCCAACACTACAATACAAAACAGGTCACCTACCTTGCTTCCAAAACTTACACGACGCTCTCAACCTACTAGGTGAAGGCTTCGCACCGCTCATCAAACTACAGTGGTATCACACAGTAGGAATTACCCAAAGACGCAAAGTTCTGAAACTCGGAAGACTAGAGACAGACTGCCGCACAAACATACTCATCGTCCTACCAAGTGGCCAGGGAAAAAACAGCTTCATGTACGAGACCAAAACCCAAGCAGAAAAACTCGGGAACGTAAGCATCCCAACAAGCTACCATAGCGAACAATTCGTGGGCAAAATGATCAATAGAGGAAGCAAGAAAAAACCAGATTGGATACCTAACAAGGGATACTTTGACAGCTGCGCCATACTCATCGACGAGTGCAGAGAACTATTAGAAGCCGACAGAAGAAGCCCTGGACTGTTAGAAATCCAGAAATACATGCGCACAGCACTCAACCCAGTTCACAAAAACCAAATCGTGAAAAGACTAACAGAACACACTGCAACAGAAATACTGGCTTACAACCCTGATACAAGTTTCACCTTGTTAACGCAACCGCACAACTTCGAACCGCGGATCGTCGAGAGTGGTTTGTTCAGACGTTTCCTTGTCGGATACAACCCTGCTTTGCGCATTGAAAAGGAAGACTACCGCGCACGCTTTATGGAAACAGACGAAAAGGCAACAACAGGAAGCGCAGAGTTCACAACGTTTCTCAGCAAGTTAATGATGCGAATAAACACTGAGCCAGATATAACAAAGGTTCGTACAGCACCAGACACTGTTGAACTTATGGCCACGGTTCACGAACACCTGCTTAGTGTAGCGCAGAGCTTTGGAAAGAAAAGCTCGGCGTATGCTTCCATGGTTGGCTGGCAACTACAGGAACATCTGGTTAGGTTTTCCTTCCTAGGTGCGGTAGCTAGGAACGAAGAGCAAAACCCCGAAGTATCCTGTGTTGACGTACTACATGCAGGGATAGACCTGTACGAGATCTTTATGCACACATTGATGTACCTAGAAGACAAATTGATAGGCGATCTGGACTACGGAGAAACCTATAAGGGGGCAAGAGGAAAAGATGTTTCCGTATTGAAGTGGCTGGAACAACAGGGAGCACTGGATCAAAGGTCCAGTAAGGTTAGCATTGCGCGTGTGAAAACCGAAATGATCAAGCTGTTAGGCAAGAGCCTGCCACAAGTTCAAAGGCGTTTGTCTACCTACATAAAGAATGGCTGGGTTGTTACGAAACAGGTGCGGCATGAGAGTTTTGCTTGGCTGGGTGTCTTCCTTGTCTTGTGTTTATCTCTTCTAGACCGTAATCTTTTTCGTACAAGTACCGAGCGTTGCTCCGACGAATGGTGTGCGGTGTAGGTTGTTTCTTTGTAGGTTTAGCAAGTACTCCTGATCGCGTGCTGAGCGTGCGTATTACTTTCTCCCCCATTGCTGGAGAAAAGCTGAACAAGCGTGTGCGATCAGTAGTGTCCGGATCGCGATCGAGATTATCTAAGTGCCATCGCAACAGATCGATAACTTCTTGATGGATCAAATGAGAGGACATGCTTTGCTGGCTTTTTGTTGTTGACCCTTTCAGCGTTACTTCATAATTAAGTCTCCCTTTACCGGTCTCTGTGGTTGTGACTGCCCCTCTCGTTAGTAGCAGTGTTTCGCTTAGTCTACTTCCCAGATCAAACAACAACCACAACCAAAGTTTGTGTAGAGGTAAGGTTGCGCTGTTTGCCATTTTCTTAATGTCGTCCATGCTTATGTCATCTACTTCCTTGTCGGTTCGCTGGTCTATCTGGAATATTTCTTTAGCAAGAAGATGTTGATGTGGACTAACATGATAAAAAACTCCCTTGCTTCCAATCAAAACCTTACGATAGATGTCGTGGATAGTGTTCTGGCTGAGCTTCTTTCTCTTGTTACGCTTATGTTTGTCGCTTAATGGAAGCGGGTTCTTTAGAGTGTGGATGTCATCGCGTATCGTAATCATTTGCTCTCGGTCCATCTTGGATATGTCAACGTCTTTGAACCAGTGCATGAGTTGTTTAGATATCTGATAGTATTTGGCAAGTGTCTTAGCTATTCGCACTTTGGCATCAGGAGTGTGACCCCTTCTACTCAGACTTCGTTCTTCCCACTCATTAAGCCATGAAAGAAGAAGCTTGTAGTTCTGCGTGTTAAGCTTTTGAAAATCCTTGATGCTTGCTTTCTGGTTCTGTAGTGCTTCTTTGCTCTTGTGTAAGTCTACCATGTTATTGTTCCCAATCCTAGACTTAGTCGAGACTACCACATTTAAAAAACTTCCCATTCATGTTACTGAAAGGTACAATGCCCCCGCCGGGATTTGAACCCGAGTCGCTGCCTCGAAAGGGCAGCATGCTTGGCCGGACTACACTACAGGGGCAAAGAATAACTAATAATAGGGTGAGCCCTTTTTAAATCTTACGAGCTAGATTGCGGTGAGGACTAGCGCTATCTGGCCAACAACTATAACTAGCTTGACAACGCTCACCAATCCTCTTCCAATCAACGCTGTCAGGGCTGCCTTCCACGCCTTGCCAGGGTGGTGGGTGTGGGCGAACTCGGCGAAGAACGCGCCAAGGACCGCTCCTACGAACACGCCGATGATGGTGCCGATGAGTGGTAGTAG
This sequence comes from Candidatus Woesearchaeota archaeon, assembly GCA_002687275.1. GTDB lineage: Archaea > Nanobdellota > Nanobdellia > Woesearchaeales > ARS49. Next base: position 6,761 of record NYZT01000043.1, on the reverse strand, counting down.
CGCGCTGAGCAGTAGCCCGCCGATGATGGCTCCTGCAACCGTGCCAAACGTGCCGTGTTTTGAAACCCCCCCTAGTTTTGCTCCGAACACCATGACGAACGCTTCTAGCACCTCAGCTAGCACGGCGAGTGCGGCGAGTATGGCGAGCATTTTCCAGGATACGGCCAGGCTCCACGTTATCAGGTCGTACAACAACGCACCTAGCACTATGACAAAGGCACCGGGCAATCCTAGTAACGCCAGGAACACAGCGAGGGCTGCGATGATGATGAACACGATTAAGCCAACAAGTTCTAGGGCCATGGCCCTTGGAAACTTCTCGACTACAAAAAGGATTCGGTTATGCTGTGGCTTTCTTTGCAGGCTGGAAGGCCTTGCCACTCTTTACTTGTTCTAGAACGAGTTGCATTTGTTGGTATTCTTGGAGTATTGATTTGCAGCTTTTGCACGTTGCAACGTGACTTTTGATCTCGAAATAGCTTGCTTCGTCCATTCCTGTTTCCTCAACGACGTCAGGAACGGAAAGTAGCGTGGGTTGTGTTTTTATTATGGTGAACATGCTTAAAATGTCATCATTGATGTTAGAATTAGTTGGACATTTGTACATTGCGTTCACCGAATTTTGTATTTTAGTTTGAGTTGTTTTGCAATGCGTCTGCATCTAGCACGCAGAGTTGCTTCGGTGATGCCTGTTGCAGAGGCAACTTCTTTTTGTGTTCTTCGCTCTTTCTCGGTTATACAACTGATGTAGAGTGCAGAGGCGGCTATGCTTAGCGGGCTTAGCCCAGATAGTAATCCTTGCTTTTGCATTTTTTCTACCATCTTAACGCTTGCTGTTTGCGTTTTTGGGCTTAGTTTTAGCTGGTTTGCGAACTTGCTGATGTAGTCGTGTGGAGAGGTTGGCATGATTCTGATATCTAGCTCTCTTAACAATAGCTTGTATGTTTTTCCTAGGATTTTAAGATCTGCCTTGCCTTCTCGGGCTATCTCTTTCATGCTTCTTGGTATGCTGTGTAGTTTGCAAGCGACAAACACTGCACCTACCATGATGTCTTCTTTGCTTCTTTTGAGTGTGAGTCCTTTTTCTGCAGCTCTTCGATATATCATGGCTGCTTCTTTTTCTACTGCTCTGGGTAGGTCTAGCTTTCCGCTGAGCATTCTTAGATGATCCATTGCGTGATTTAGAGAGTGTTCAAAGCTTGTGTTTGCCCAAGAGTGCTTTTTTCGTAATCTAGAAACCATGGCTTTGCTCTTGCCACTTAGTTTTCGGATGTCGTCTTGGCTTCCGATGGTTGTGCTTAGGTTGTTTGCGATTCTTGGATCAAAAGGAGCTCCTGTTCTTGTATTACTTTCTAGGGATTCTTCGTCAAAGGCTACGCTGTCTCTGCCTAAGTCAACGATGCTGTCTTCAACAACACAGCTACAGTTACGACAGATGGCCTCTCCCTTCTCCCTGTTCAGGAAGAAGTGTTTGTGCCCGCAATCTGGGCATGCTTCTTGTGCTAGCATTGATAGGCCACAAAACTCTCTAAGAGCTTGTAGCGCCCCCTTCGTAATATCCGACACCTCACTCTAAGTAGTCGGCTATCTAATACTATATTGCCGCAACTACTATATAAAGCTTTCGGTTTTAATGTTACTGGAAGGTAGCGATTTTTAAGGCTTATATAAAAATGAGGGTCGGTTTCCTTTATAAATGAACCGCCACTTTACCCTCCATGAGATGGGGAATACCTGCACTTTGTGCCATCGTTGCAGCTGGAAGCGGTTCTTGCCCTTCTGAAAGCACCGCCGAACCAGTGGCAGAGACAAGTTTAGCAGAAAAAGCACCCACGTCAGTGTTATCCTTCAAAAGCGAACACGGTCGCTTGGTTCATGCCTGGGGCAAGGACCCCTTTGTCGTCATCTCACCATTCACCCATCCCTCAACCGCCAGGGCGGTCAAAGTACAGAACCCCCTCCACGTGCTTGACAGGCTCGGACCCATATGCGACGAGCTGTACGACACCCACGGAGTGAGAGTCCTTATACCTGAGGGACTCAGCGCCACCGTGGCAGAAAAGGTAGAAAGAGGAGAGATGTCCCTAGGCATCAAGGGACCTCGTGACGAGGGCACAGACAAGTTCGTGGCTGCCTTCCACGACATACTCACCAGAAGGAAATGGGACCTCATAGGCAGAAACATCAACACACAATACTTTACCCGCCAGCTAAGGACCATCACCACCGCCTTCTACAAAAAGGCAGAAGCGCTCATCGCTCCTGTTGATTATCGAACGACAGCCGAGCAGCAGAGAAAGATAAGCAACGAAATCATCGAAGCATCTGAATTCTCCAACAGGCGAATACTGGCGTTGTTCAACAGCAAAGAAGGCAAAGACTACGTAGATATCGTGCTCAACAAGGAAGAACAAGCGTATGTGGACGCCGCCGCACCCCACATAGAAAAAGGGGAGCCAGTGCTCATCATGCCAGGCAACGGTCACCCCCAAGGCATCGCAGAAAAGTGCAAAAAGGCAGGCCTTAGCTACGCCATCATCCAGCCAAAAGGTCTAAAGACGTCTTTTGAGGATGACAGGAAGAGTGATTTTGTGAAAGAATGGCTAATCACCGACCTTAGCTTCCCCCACATGTATAAACAAGCTGACGGCACCAGCCGTAAGGTGCTCGTCAAGATTGGAGACTAACGCCCAAACGCTTAAATACTCCAAATCTTGAGCAAGCACATGCAACGCATACTAACTTTTGTGTTGATTGCCGTAGCAATAGTAGCAGTATTTTCACTCCTAACCATGTGGAACTGGCACCAGGTCAAGCCAGTAGGCGCACAGGCCCACGTCATCAAGGCGTATGGTGCGCAGACAAAGTGGTGGGAGCCCTGGCCAGAGCGAGAATACGACGTCCAGCCCGAGTGGTGACGCAAATCATTTATAGTTCTAGAGGTAACAACCGCCATGCACAAGGATAACACGCTCATCAGTCTCGTCGCCCTTGTCGCCATAGTATCCCTATTTTCCTTGCTAGCCCTTCCAGAAGCAAAACTAAGCGCTCCCTTGGTAGGCATTGGCCAAACGCTAGGAGAGAAACTACCCAGCATTTCCGAACCTCCCCAACAAATAACCGGATCTAGACGAACCGCCTACACCCAAAGCATTGTTTTCTCCAGATCAGGACTGTTTGAAGGAGGAAAGGTGGAGTTTGTCCAAGACGAGTACGGCAACGTCCAGGACGCCATGGTGTTCTCAGACGACATCCTCCTCTACACCATCGATTTCGAGGAAGGACTTTTTAGCAGGCGAGAGGGAAGATACCTACGCAGGTTATGGTACAAACCCCTCAACATTCTTGGCTGGGAGTTCAACATCAGCAACGCAAGCTACAACAGCGGCAGCAACGAACTGCGACTACAACTCCAAGGACCACAGCACATTGACTGGACAGATGTTGTTGATGACAGCTTCAGCAGAGGCGTGAGACTGGACGGGTACAGCGCAGACGCCCTCGTTAGAATGCGCGCCACGATTACTAACGACGACGTGAACATCCGCTCCATAGAGTACTTAGTCGAGGCACGACCCTCACAAGGCACCGACGTCATCGTACCTGCAGGACAGTCAGTCCAAGAATACGTACGCAACCCTGCAGTGTTCTTGGTTCCAGACTTTGACCTTAGGTACAAAGGCGTGGGCGTTGCCAAAGATCCCCCCATAGTGTTCTCACCCGTAAGCAGAGGCTACAATCTAGAATTTACCAACCAACAAGGAATGCGTTATCGCATTCCCCTCGTCTACAACGATGGCATGCTACGATACGGCAAGGGTTCTAGAACCCTACACGCGTCTGAGGGCGGCACCATCGCACCTGGCGACTATGTCGTGCTTACCAGTTCGGACACCACCTCAGGCATCACCAAGATCTTCCAGTACCGAAGCAAGCGAGCGAGCAGCGCGGTCTTCCAAGACATGGCAGGCGGGCAAAAGCTCGTACAGATAACCAACAACGTCGGCTTCTTACGAGTGTTTGGCCAAGAATTCAAGTTCACGGTTTCTGGAGACAACATCCAGCTAGATCTTAACCGTGATGGCGTCATTGGTAGCGCAACCATGCCTATCGTTATCCAAGGCGGAACAAAATTGGATCTTGGCAGTGCAGGGCCCACCACCACGGTGACGTACACCGCCCCACCCGTGTTCTCAGAGTCAAGAACCGCAGAAAGCATAACGTTTACCTTCTCCATAGATGGAAGAAGGGTCACCGTAGACACCAGCCTGGCCACGTTTAGGGACAGCGCAGGCTACGATGTAGGTATGATGAACTCCGGCGCCACCGTCCTCCTCAATCGCAACCGACAGCCATCAAAAGTAGAAATCTTTGCCACGGCACAGCAAGCCAAGGCAGCCATCACCGTGGGATAAGCTTTATAAGGACCCACCACATTAGTTTTCTATGCATCCTGAAGATGAAGACGAACTGCCTCCACCACCAGAAGGCTTTGGGAGCGCTGATCCAAAAAGTAGAGGATGTTTTTCACCACCCGCACACTACCAGAAGCCCCCACAACAAGAACAGACACCTCCACCTTACACCAACGTGATGAAAGACCACAACGTAGATGAACCGTACACTTCATCCAGGTAAGACTTAAATAGTTCTTTAGTATACAACCCGTATGGCCAAGCTTGTTTTCTCGGACGAACCGCATCCCTTGATGAGCTGTGGGCCCACGAGTAATGTAGGAAATCTTAGAAGACTCATTCTTTTTGCAGGCACGGCCACGTGCGCGACCACAGGGGCAACACCCCCAAAGTTTCGGGGCGAGACGCCAGGACCCTGGCAGGACTATCTCAGCGAGATCATCGAACCGCCAGAATGTCTTACCGCACGAGATATCAATGACAGTTACGAATAAGCGGAAGTAAATCTTATCTTGAAGCGTCTGCCTGTCGCTCAAGTTCTAGCTTCTTAGCAATGGCGTTGCTTTTTTGGTCCATCTTGTACGCAGCCAGGATCTCGTCCGTTAGTGCGTCGGCTACTGCTACCTTTGCGTTGAAGCAGCGCTGGAAGGCTCCCTGGGTGAAGAGTCGCAGGGCAACATCGATCCTTCGTTGGGGTGCGCAATCAACCGCTTTGGGGTATCTTGCGCCACCGTACTCTATGGTCACGATCTCTTCGCGAGGTGCGGCGTTCTCTAGCGCCTGGATAAACACTTTGATAGGGTTCTCTTTGGTCTTTGCCTCTATCTTTTTCAGGGCGTCCTTGACAATTCTGTACGCAGCCAATCCCTTTCCGGTTTGGTGGCTGCTCGTCCGCCAGTGCTTCTTTCCTTTGTGGCCGGCATTCATTAGCTTGTTAACAAGTCGCTCAACAATGAATGCTTTGCTTTTGTGAAAACGATCGGCAGCGTATCTTCCGCCGCTTCTTGGAACGATTCTTGGCGCGAGAGAAACATAGCGTTGCAGTCCAGGGTCTCTGACCTCGATGCCTTCCATGCTCCAAACGTTGAATGCTTTCACTTTCTTGCTTTCTCCACCTTGCCCTTGATCAGGGCTTCTAAGGATTGATCGTTAACTTTGATGACCTGCCACCGAACACCAGGGATGTCGCCCTTGCTTCTTCCCTTGTTGCCACCGATACACTCGATGATGACCTCGTCGTGTTCATCAACCATCTTCATCGCCCCATCTCTGGGGAAGAAGGCGGTGACTTGCTTGCCGTTTTTGATGAGTTGTACTCTGCAGCACTTTCGCATGCCTGAGCTGGGCTGCTTTGCTTCTAGTTGTCTTTTCTCTAGAACGATGCCCTTGGCCTGCGAGCTTCCTTCTAGAGGGTCTGCCTTGGCCTTGAGCTTTAGTAATCTGGTGACAAAGGCAGCGTTGAGCCACTTGCCTCTATGTCGTCTCTTCATGAGGCTTTTGGCGGCATTGATACCTTTAGCTTTTCTACCCATTACCCAAAATCTTCAGAGGTGCTTTATAAAGCTATTGGTCGGTTTCCTCGGAGAACTCGTAGCCAACGCGAGCCGTGGGCCAGTTAAGATCTTTTTGTGGGGTCTTTCGTACGCACTTGACGCCGGTGTGGACGACGACGTTCAGTCCCTGCTTTCTTGCCTCCAGGCACAGCGCAATATCATCGTTAACGTCATCTGGCCAAGCGATCTTGTCATACACTTCTTTTCTTACGAACGCGCAGCCAAACTGGGTTGCTGACACGGGAATCACTTGGTCGCCCATGAACACATCCACAGGAATGAAAGCTATTCCCTTGTCGTCATGCGCGTAGCTGCATGGCGCCACTTTGGGCTTGCCCATGTCCTGCCAGCCAAGATACGCGCCGCCAACGATGTCTGCCTTGACGTTGATCAATCCTAGTACGTTGTCAGGAGGGATGACGTCACACTCAAAGAACAGTATTCCTGCCACCTTTCGCTTTTTTGCTTCCTCAACGATCTTCTTTCGTTGTTCGCTAGCGCTCAGGCCAGACCCTTTTGGCGTGAAGGTCTCTCCTAGGAAGTCTTTGGTGGCCTCTTTGAAAGCCTCCAGGGCAAACTCTTTACCCTTGGGCACGACAACGCCCACCATGACTTGGAGTTTTTCTTCTGGCATGATGGCGTGATAAAGATAATCCTTATAAGAGTTACCTTCCTTAGAGAGCCATGACACCTGGGGAAACCTGGAAGGTCGAGTCTCTGACGTACCAGAAAGGGCAAGACAGCATACCCATAGAAGAATGGACGTGTGAGACTCCTCTTGCAGAACTATCCA
>NYZT01000042.1 GCA_002687275.1 Candidatus Woesearchaeota archaeon | reverse complement strand
ATTCTGAACATCACCGGGTACGTTAGGTCATAGTTGAAGTGGAACTGGTTGAAGCACAAGAACTTGAGCATGGCGCCCACTTTTGCTCGCGAGCTCACCATCTTTGTGCCGTCTCTTGGTTGTACGTTGAATAGCATGCCCCACTCGGTCTGGTGTTCTACGGTGACCTGGAGGTCGCTCTTGGGGAGGCCTGCGTCTAGGAACATGTTAAAGAACTCATAGGAGTCCTCTGGCGCGTTCTTTAACCTCTTACCGAGAGCTTTCACATCCCCACTCTGTCTTGGGTTGTCAAAGTCAGAACTTAGGTCATGGATGCGCTCGTCTAGCAGCATGGCTTGGAGCAAGGTTGCGTCTTTTGCTAGCTTTTTGTACACTCTTGCGCTGGCTTGGAAGGGTGCGTGGTCGGTGTTCTTCACCCTGACCATAGGCAATAATCCTTTCATCATGCTCTGGATCTCTGCCTCTACCTCAGTCGTCCTCCACCTCGTTTTTTGGCAGGACAACTCCATGCCTGCGGTGGGAATCTCCTCGTTCATGCTCATGAGGTCTATCGTTAGGTTGGCAAGGAATAATCCATCGCCCTCTGCTTGGTAGATCTTGATGGCGACATCATAGACTTCTTTGAGTGATACAGGAATACGCACGACGTACTTGTCCAGGGGCGTGCTCTTGTCCCCTTCCTTGATAACGAGGTCCCATTTTGCGGTTAGTAGCACGTCTTTGTTCGTGTTCGCCACCATGGATAACTCGCTGTTTTGTTGTATGTCTAGTCCTGTTTCCTCAAACCGTACGCAGTCTGGCATGCCCAGCATGACACGATTGGCTATCTGGTTTTCTATCTCTGCAAGGCTAGGAATCCTTCGCTCTTCCTTGTAGTACCAGTAAGGAACCACGAACTCGTTGTAAGGATCTAAACTTATCCGGCCCAGGGGTTGCCTTTTGAGTGCTGGAGGGACGTCCACATACCCGCCCTGGAGCCCTAGGGCAAGGATGGCTTGCCTTCCTAGCTGTTCCATGCACGAGCTGACCATGTCATACACTGGTCGGGCGTCTGGCGGCACGTCGATCTGTTCTTCGATGGGGACAACTCTTACCTGCGTTGTGTAGTAGGCGGTGACGCCTACCAACAGCAGGATTATTGCTCCCACGAGTACGTACATCGTTGCTTGTGCTTTCACGCTCGACCCCTTTTTTATAAAAACCGGACGATCTAGTATATAAGCGTTATGGCAAGACTTGGCCAGAGACATGTTTATAAGGTTGTTGTGGCTCTATGCCTACAGGAGGGAATGACTTTTCACGACGACGATGCCAAAAAGTAATAGCGTACGTAGGAAGAAAAAACGCAGAAAAGGGACTAGGAAGGAAAAAAAAGGCATCTCTTTTTCTGTTGCCGCGGGCTTAGCAACCCTTCTCGCGTTGGGAAGTGCCTGGTTTTTCAGCAGGCCCAACGCGGAATTTGTCATCACCAGAGAAATTGTTGATCTTCCAACGCCAACCGCCCCAACATCGATCCCCTACAAGCCCCCTATCCCTGGCGAAATCGCCCAACGAGAGGCACATTTGGAAAAACTTCTTTCTGGCACGGAAATACCGCACTGCGAGGGTGTGGTGTATGATCACAACGGGGACAAGATTATTGCGTACACCCGAAGCGAGTATGAAGAGTTGGGCCAGACAGGCCCCACCATTGAAGCATACATTAACGCACAGAAAAGAGACGTGGCAGGCGGAAGGTTTCATGCGATAACGCTAGACCTCTTTGAGTACTCTGGCCGGGAAAGGAGCACCAAGATATTTGTGGGCAGGAGACTCTTTGAGAACCGCACAGACGACAGAGACAAAAAGCACGCGATCGTCGCACTCCAGGGCCACCACGTCCAGCAACACGCAAAAGGCCTACCATACCTGAGCACCGAAAAGATCGTAGAAGGCGTCAGGAAGGGATTGATCGACAAGCCCGTGCTGTACGAAATTTGTGCCCTGGAAGCAAACTACCAAGGACTCCAAAAGATCGACAGCGGCGAGTTTCCGGTAACCAAAAAATACCACGGTAACCTCAAGATTGCGTACAACCGGAACGTGTCCCGATTGCTCACCAAGGTCGGTACCGGCTCGGCAATCCAGCGCGACCTTGTCTTCAAGGCACTAAAGGCTAACACACCCTAGTCAAAAGTTATCTTGGTCGCCCAACGACTTTTTCCGAGCACAAAGAAAAAGCAGCCAGCCTTTTCGTAGAACTCCACCCCCACCATGGGTCGTTCGTGCTCACACATCGTGCCAATAACCCCTCCTTGTTCTACTTCGTCACCATGCTTCAGCGTGCTCTCCACGTTTGTGTATACCGCAAACGTCTCATCACCATGCCGCAATTGCAAGGAATCCTTGCGGCTATTTTTGGGCAGATCAAACACTTGGCCTGCACGACAGGCAACAACGTCCATCCGTTCACCGGTGGTGAACTCCCACTCGCTTTTTGGCGTCTTCAGCATGTAATCTTGTACCACCATCGCACGCTTTTCGTGCTTAACAAGAAGAAAACCCTGCGAGCGCATCAAAGACGTTGCCGCAGGAGTAAAGGGCAGTTGGTACGCGCTCACACGAGGCGTGTATGCTAAACGCTTAAATACTTTAAGTATTGCAAGTCGTGTGTGGAAAAGAAGATTCTCGACATCGTCATCAACGAGCAGGTAAGCTGGAAAGCCCTGCTCATGAAACTTGTCAAGGAAGAAGGCATGGATCCATGGGACATCCATGTAGGCAAGCTCACGGCGCAGTACATCCAGAGTGTCAAGGACCTGAAACAGGCAAACTTGAACATCTCTGGCAAGGTGTTGCTAGCCGCAGCCATACTATTGCGCATCAAAAGCACCAGGCTGGTGAGTGATGACCTCGCCGAGTTCGACCAGTTGCTAACACCACCCGTGGAGGAAGAGGCCTTCTATGATAGCTTGGAACAAGAGCTGCGACAGAAAGAAGTCCACGACCACAACTACGAGTTGCACCCAAGAATTCCCCAGCCAAGAAAGCGGAAAGTCAGCATTTTTGACCTGGTTAACGCGCTAGAAAAAGCACTAGAAGTCAAGCACAGAAGAATCAACCGCATCGATGAGGTAAACGTAGAGGTTCCAGACCACGTAGACATCAACGAAGCCATCGACAACGTATGGGGAAGGATAACCGACTGGTTCACCCGCGTGAAAGAAAAGCTAACCTTCAGGAACTTACTGAAAGAAGACACCCGAAAGGAAAAAGTCAACGTTTTCCAGCCACTGCTACACCTAGCGCACAACCAAAAAGTGTTCCTGAAGCAAGACAAGCCATTTGGCCCCATAGAAATTCTCAAAGAAGAACCACACGAAGATTAATAAAGCCTGTTTAAAAAGGAACTTTATGGCCGAAAAAAACGAAGAAGCAGCCAAAGAAAAGTACATGGAGCTAAAGGTCCTAGAACAGCGAATGACGCAGACCCAAGAACAACTCCAGCAAGTAGCCCAACAAGTCAACGACGTCCAAGAGACCATCCAACACCTAGAAGAGTTAAAGAAAGTCAAGCCAGGCACAGAGTTATACGTGCCCGTGGCATCAGGAATATTCATCCCCGCAAAGATGGGAGACCCACAAAAGTTGTTAGTCAACGTAGGCAACAGCACCGTCGTGGACAAGACAGCAGAACAAAGCAAGAAGTTACTACAAGATCAAGCGAAAGAGATGGAAAAGCTCAAAAATGATCTTACCGAGCAACTCCACAAACTAGCCGAGCACGCGCAAGCCATCCAAGGAGACCTGCGCAAGCTCATAGAATAAAATGTTTGGCTTCCTCAAAGACAAGCTAAAAAAAGCGGTCACCGCTTTTACGAAAAAGTCCGAAGTAGATGAAAAACCCGAAGAGAAGGAAGAACCCGAAAAAGAAGAGACTGAATCACCAGAAAAAGAAGTTGAGAAAGTAAAAGAGGAACCCAAACCAGAAAAAAAAGAGGTTGTTGAGAAACAAGAAGTTGAAGAGAAAGTAGAACCAGAAGTTGTTGAGAAAGAACCAGAAGTCGAGCCTGAAAAGGAAGTTGTTGAAGAAGTAAAACCAGTTGTTGAGGAGAAGCCAGAAGTTAAAGAAGAACCAGAAAAGAAACCCGGCCTGTTCAGCAGGTTAACCCAAAAAGTAACCAAGAAAAAGATATCCCAAGACCAGTTCGAAGACATGTTTTCTGAACTCGAATTTGCCCTGTTAGAAAACAGCGTGGCCATGGAGGTCGTCGCAAAAATAAAAGAAGACCTCCAAGAAACCATCGTAGACCAACCCGTCTCACGAGGGGAGGTTGCCACCATCGTCTCGGACAGCCTAAAAAAGAGCATCGGCGAACTCTTCGTCAAAGCCGAAGACCTCGTGGCAAAGGCAAAACAAAAAAAGCCATACGTCATCTGCTTTGTTGGCGTAAATGGCTCGGGAAAAACAACCAACATCGCAAAAGTAGCCAAAAAAATGATGGACAGCGGCCTACAACCCGTCATGGCAGCAGCAGACACCTTCCGCGCGGCAGCCATCGACCAACTAAACGTCCACGGAGACAAACTCGGCGTCAAGGTCATCTCACACGACTACGGCGCAGACGCAGCAGCAGTCGCCTTTGACGCAGTAGAGCACGCAAAAGCAACCAACAAAGACGTTGTTTTGATAGACACCGCAGGAAGACTGCACTCCAACCAAAACCTCATGGAAGAGATGAAAAAAATAGTGCGAGTGGCAAAACCAGACCTCAAAATCTTCGTAGGAGAGAGCATCACCGGCAATGACTGCGTGGAGCAAGCCCAGCAGTTCAACGAAGCCATAGGCGTGGACGGGATAATCCTATCCAAAGCAGACGTTGACGAAAAGGGAGGCGCAGCCATAAGCATCAGCTACGTCACCAAAAAACCCATATTCTTCATCGGCACCGGCCAAACCTACGATGATTTACAACCCTTCAACCCAGAAGACGTCATGGAAGCCCTAAGTATTTGATTGCGAATAGGGTTTTCTGACCTTAAGATTCTTGATATGGTGAAAATGCTTTATGTTGTTTGTATACAGAATGGATTCAGACTCAAGGGCAGTCGCAGCCACCAAAGCATCTGGCGTTTGCACACCATACTCACGCACGATATCCCCCGCCATCATAGCAATAGTGTTGTCCACGGGGACCTTAGACCATTTAGAAAGCATCTGAAGGAGCATTGCTCTCACAACAACATCCTTATTTTCTTGCCCAGCCAAGAGCTCGGTCTCAACCACCGCTGAAAAAAGTACTCCCTGATCAGGCAGATCCATGATGAAGCGCTTGGCAGGCGCATGACCTCTTAGATAATCAATGAGTATATTTGAGTCAATGACTATCACCGAGGTCTCCTGTGTGCCCATCCCTTACGGAGACGATTCTCGTACTCAACACCGGTCTCTTTCATGCCCTTCCAAAGTCCTGCCGCTTTTTCAAGAACATCATCTGCCTTTGAAATGACCAATTCGTCATCCACCGTGGTAAACACAAGCTCATCCCCAATACCCACACCAAAACGCTCTCTGACATCTTGCGGGATAGTGACTTGGAAGTTCCTCGTGACCTTAGACACACTCATGAAGATTACTAGAGTACCCTAGTTATTAAGCTTTTCGGTTTGTTACGCGCGGAAATCCTCACTTTTTAGTAGTGAATAACAGAAACATTTATAAAGGGCAAAACCCACCATTCACGTATGGGGACATTAGATCAGCTGCTAGACCTACCTCTTGAAGAGAGCTTTGCCCAAGGGGCCGTAGGCTTGGCCTCAGGCGGAGACGAGGATATCCAAGACTGGATCTGTAGGCTCACCGGTGCTGACAGCGCAGTGTTTGACGAACACGATGACTTAGCATGGGACAGCGTTTGGTGTAACAAAAATGAAGAATGGTACCACCTGCGAACACATTATTTCTTTAAGAAGCCAGAAAAAGACGATATCATAGATCTCATCGACAAGAGCGGTGCAGCGTTCAGCTACGGACAGCAAAACCACCTCGTTTTCTGGCCAGACGGCCAGGTGGGCATCAAGGTCGAGGCACGAGAAGAGACTGACAGCGCCAGCGCTAACGGCGTCCACAGTTGTTATGTCACCCAGTACAGTTCAGCGGGAGAGGCAGAGGTGAACCTGGTGAGAAAGGTAAACCCCACATGGGAGCTTAACCAGCTGGAAGCGCTAAGATTGCTCAACCTCCACAACAACCCCCTCGAAGATCTTACCGCACCCACAGTATGCAAGGTGGCAGATCACACGCTATGGACAGAACGCATACCCGGACCAACCGCGAAAGAACAACTCCGAGGGCCTGAAAAAATGGACAGGCTGTACCGACTTGCAAAAGCATGCCAAGATCTCCAGAAAAGATACACGCAGGAAACCGAAACATGGAGTAAAAGCCTGCGCATGTTGCTCCCAACACCCAACACACAAGCAGTGGAGGACATAGGCCCCGAGCACGTAGGCCTTATTCGTTACCTGCGCTCCAAGAACAGATTCAACACATACATTCCTGACTGCAGACCTAGCAATTTTTTCTTTACAGATGCCAAACTCGTGAAAATCGACGAGGGCGGAAAGATGGTAGGCAGCCCAGAATGCTTCATCGGAAAGCTTTGCGACTATGACGACACGATCAGTGAGAAGGAGCGAGACCAACTGATCACCATGCTCGATCTGGACAACGTCCATGACGCCACGCTGTCCTTGTACGTGAGCACGCTCATGTCTGCACAACCGCACAAAAACAAGAACAGGGCCGTGTACGCGCACAGAATGCGAAGGGCACGAGGCTATCTGACCCGCGTTGAAGGCGCTAGTGGCTGGAACGGCTTACGGGCCGAGTTAGACGCAAATGCCTACGCCAGGGCTACAGCTTAGGTTGAGCATTCTTGCCATCTCCATGACGTAATGGTATGACCGTGCGTCCTTGATCTTTGGTTTTGATCTCAACACCGCCCGGCTGGTCTCGAAACTTTGCGAGATTCTTGCCAGGTTCTTCTCAAAAAAGCCCGTGTGCAAGTCTTTAAACGAGGTGATAACCTTAGAAAGCATGGCTTGCACCTGCCAGTCATTTGTTCTTGGCTCTCTGCTTGCGAACAGCACCGCTCTATAAGCCCACGATATCGTGCTGATGAACTGCCAGTAAAAGTGTGTTTTTGAGCTGTCCACCACGCGCTTGCTAATACACCTTCTAAGAAAGTTGTCTGTGGTGCTTACCTCTTCTGCGCCGATCTCTATAGACTCCACACTCACCCCCTTATCCCAGTAGGATTGGAGCGTTTGCAAGGACTCTTGGAGAACGTAAAAGTTTCTTCTTAGCAGACTCTCAAAGCGTTCTGCCCTAGGCTCTGCAAGATTCTCCAAGACCAGGCGGTTTGCCGAACGCTGTACGATCTTCCATCCGAGTAGTCTAGAAAGGTGTGCTTCCACGTATTTGTGTGCTTTTGGTGGTAGCTCTATCTCTAGTCGGTCATAGCCAGACCGGTAGGCGTTATTCAACACGTAACGAACGAATGCCTCGTTATCAATCGGAATGCTCACCTTGCCTTGCTTAGAGGGCACTGCGCTAGCGCTCATGAGGAGGTGCTCGCCTTCCATCTCGACGTCGATCTCTAGGTGTTTGTCCACGGCGTGTTGTTTTACCCACGGCATGGGCAGCGTCATGGTGAACGAGTCCCTCTGCTTGATTACTTTCCTTCTCATATCCATATGTAGACATCCAGAGTATATAAACCTATGCCCCATATGCTTCATATGCGGAGCATTAATACCTGCGTAGTTCGTCGTATCCTTAAAGGGGTAACACCACAATGAGTGAGACGTTTACAAGATTACAAAGAACGTTAGGAGTAAGGGACATCGCTCTTGACCAAGAAGAATCATACTCAGGTCCAGGCATAAGCAAGATGTTCAACATACCTGAGGATATGGAAATGCTCAGGCTAGGGCGCAAGAACTTCCCAGGCAACATAGAATGGGTGTTTGGCAAAGGAAAAGGCGCCAGCGCATGGATTGCCAGCGTAAACCACTACAGCATGCTCTTTGAAAACACCGAGGAAAACCTACAAAACATACTCACAGGACAGCCCTTTGAGGTACACTATGCTGGCGGCATCCAAGAAGGAAGAGACGGCTACATAGCCGCAATCAACGCCAAAACAATTAGAAAGCATGAGACCACTGTCGAAACGCTTGTCCAGCTCATGCCCAAGCGAAGAGTGCCAAAACAACAATTCATCAACCTACGCGTGGGCACTGGCGTTGTGGAAGGCGTGCTCACGAGCAACGAGGACGACAATGCCCTAGTAACAATCTACGGCGATCCTGCCACAAGCTCCCTGTTCTACGACGCCATTACTGGAGCGTTTGAGCCAGAAGTCTACCGTCACTGGCCCGGCAAGCAAGGTTGGACAGGATCCGCATCAGTCGACATCATCGGCGACCAGTTGTTCATCAACGACGAAGCCGGTCGCTTTCGCATAGACTTTCACGACAAGGGATACACCATTGTTGGAGCTGACAAACTCGAGGAGGCAGCACAATGAGTGAGACTATATACGCAGGACGAGAACACCTCAAAGATAGCATTGTAAGAACAGGTATGGCCTTCAATGACACACAAGAAGAAATGCTACAGAACGAGCTCACCATCGTTCGCTTGTTCGCAGCACCAAGTTTTGAAGGACTAGACGAAGATCCAGAATTTGAGGTTGTCGAGCACAGCGTGCCAAACTTCGTAATCTGGAGAGCAAAAGGCCTCTACCTTCTTCCTGAAAGACAAGAAGGAGACATGATCGTCGCCCAGGCAAAAAAAGGCGACAGGCTCGGCATAGTGTTCTACCAGCCCGACATGGAACCACGACCAAAAGTGGCCATAGACTACAGATCGAAGGTTTGCGATCGCAACCAGATGGTGCCACTCATAGATGGAGAGTTTCCAGAGTTCGTCTACACAAGCGACGGCCAATGGACCGCCATCATGAACAAGATGCGCATGGACAAGCCGTACGTCATCACAGAAGAGACACCCATCCACGTGAGCGATCAATCGCACGATTGCAACCTGGACCTGCGCGTGCTAGGAACAGAAAACATCACGCCAGCAGAGCCAACCATACGTGCCAGAGGCACCATGCTAGGCACACCCGTACCCACGCACAAAGCGCTGGAACAAACCAGCAAGTGCAGACTATCAGGAAGAAAATACCCATTACAATACCGCATAGAGACGATCTAGGAGAATCACCATGAGCACATTTGAACAACTACAAAAGGCATTTGGCAAGGTAGACATCAGAATAGAAAACGGCGAGAGCGGCCAACTGTATTCTGGAGCTATCACAGAAAAAGCATTTGGACAATCACCCGACACCGTCATGGCAAGGCTAGGAAGACAAAACTGCCCAGGACACGTCGATTGGGTATTCGGAAGACCCGAATCTGACTTTTTTGATTCAGGTCTTAACAATCACTACTCCCTCTTCTTCACAGGAACCAACGCAAACATAGATGCTTTCCTGGAAGGAAGACCCTTCGACTACTTCATGGCCAAAGGCATCACAGATAATGCCGAAGGGTTTGTTGAGGGCATCAATTGCGACCGCGTCACAAAACACACAGACGCACTCGACAACGTCGTAAGACTTTTGCCTAAACAACGCATACCAAAACAACAACGGGTAGACATCACCATTGATGGGATAACCCGCCCACAAGTTTTGGCAAGCAATGAAGACGACAATAGCGTCGTGACCATCTACTCAGAATCTGGGAGAAGCTCCCTATTAGTCAACACAAAAACAGGAGAGATCATACCCGAGATTTATCCTTTTGCCGGCAATGGGTGGAAAAAACCCTACAGCGTCTTCACAAAAGACGGGACACTCTTCATTGACGAACGAGGACAAAGAGAAGGCGCCCTTTACCGCGTAGACTTCAGCGAAGCAGGATACACTGCGAGGACGGTTAACGAATGAGATCAAACATAGCGATCTAGGAGAAGAACAATGCAAATCGAAGAAATCAGAACAGGAATACGCAGGAAAGGTACCGGGCAATACCGTCTAGGGTTTGGCTATTCTGTAGAAGCTAGCAAGATAGAATGTCCAAAATTCCACATGGAAGGATTTTCCCATAACTTTTACGCCTTGGACGCCGAAGAACCACGAGTCATCAGCCAAGACTTTGGCGAGATCACCGCACGAATCGTATGGGCTAGCAAGAAAGCCAGACAATGGGTAGGCGTGAACCAACACAGACTCATACTAGACTTAATGGGGGACACACAAGAGACCAAAACGTACCTTCGAGCACAACACCAGAGAGACAAAGAATTAGAAGAAGAGCTACAAGAGGCAAATCTAGATCTTGCAGTCATGGGCCAGAAACCTATAGACGAAACCGTCCACACACCGGTTGATAAGATGTGGGAAGCACTCGGCTATCGAAGCCACCTAGCACAAGAATTTGCGCAACAAGACAACGAATCAGGCACCGTCCTTTCTACCATCTTAGAAGAGATGACCAGAAAAGGCGTGCTATGGTGTGCCGAAGACATCAACCAAGTGAAGAACACGTTTGTGTATGCGTTGAATCCTGACATGGTACAAAGATGGGGGCAAGGACAATGAAAGTACAAGAGATCACCCAAGGCGTCTACACGCCACCCAGACCAAAGGATTTCGAAGTGGGGCCAAGCATGATCAAGCTCTACAAGTACGGTCTCAAGATGAACGACGAGATGCTAGAACATGCCGTGCTAGCCCGCTTTGTAGAGGAAGCACACATACAAGGAAGATGGGTAGGCATCGGACAGAACAAGCTACTAGGAGACATCATCACCGCCGCCAGACAGCACGAACAGCAAGAACGTGCCGAGTTCTTCCAGCAAAAAGAACGAGAAGAAATGGAAGACGCCATGAGCGTGCTGGACGACATGCACGCTGCGCAAGCGGCAAGATACAGTGCCGTGCACAAACCGCGCAGGCCAACCTCCCCCAGCTTCGCACCAAGAGTGTATGACCCTCTTGCAGCACACATTGCCGAGGCAGGCGTGGACGAGCACGGACCAGAGGCATGCGCAGACGTGTTAGTCAACGCTATGGGCGTAGGCCCCCTGATCAGCTGGCCCTCCCCGGTGGTGGGAGAGAGCTGCATCCTGATACCACACGCGACCATGCCAAAAAACCTGTTCAACATCCAGACAAGGAGAAGACAATGACAGCAATCGAAGAAGGCGAGGCATTGTGGCAAGAGATCCAAGAGATCAATCAGAATGATCCTGAAAGAGTTGCCATGTACGCAGTGTTGAACTGCCCCACAGGCATACACATCCTTACCGAGGATAAGAAGTACGTGCAGAAGCGCATTTTGCTTGGTCAATTACCTGTGAGCGATTTCGAAGCCGGGCTCGCAGACATCAGCAACAGACTCCATGACGTACGACATGAACTCACCAAATGCAAGAGAAAGGATGCTCGAGAGCTAATCCTTTATGCTGGCAGCTTGACCAACGCAATTTCTGTAACCATGCACCTAGCAAAGGCTAATGGCAAGTTTGTAGACCCCTCACGAACGGTGCGGGATATGTACGACGATGTCACGCGCTGGACTGACAATAGTTGGCAGATTGATCCAGAAGTGACAGAAAAAACCATCCAAGACTACCTAAGTCCTGAGCAAGTACGCGAAGCAGCCGACATCTTACTCAAACGAGAAAAAAGGAGAAACTCATGAAATTTGAACAACTTGAAGACGGGATATACGTATGTGACACTACTAAAGAGATAACCATACCCCCAACAAAGATAATCTACGGGCAGTGGTTCATGCCCTCAGCCCTAAGGCGTGCTGAATTTGAAGATATCTGTGCGCGATTCGTGGAAAGATCACGCAGCGCCAACCAATGGGTGGCCGTGTCCTACTCGAGACTGGGAAGCGAACTACTGAGCGAGCTGAAAGACCAGGAAAGGGCCGAAAATCGAATCGCAGGCAAGCATCTAGGACCATTGAGACGACTGTACAAAAAGCTAAAAGGCGAAAAGCCTGCGGAAGTTGAGGAGAGCAAACTACCCTTCAGCGTGATAAGAACCATGATTGCTCTAACCGGGCCAGACGTGCTTCCCCGCGAGCTTAGAAGCATGGAAGACAAAAGGTATCTAAACGTTGTTGAAAGAGATGACGAATCCTTGCTCGTACCGACGCAAGCAATGATTGAGACAGCGTACAACGCACAAGAGAGAGCTAGAAAGGAAAAGAAGGATTGATCACTCAGGGAACAATCTGCACAGTAACTCGATCATGCGGTGGGAGTAGCCCCACTCGTT
>NYZT01000041.1 GCA_002687275.1 Candidatus Woesearchaeota archaeon | reverse complement strand
TTTCTTGACTTGGCATGATCTTCACCGTAAACTTTATCAAGAAAGAAGTCCTACGAGTTTAAAAGAGCCTTTCACAATATAGTGAAGGCATTAACTACAATTCAAACAAGAATTCATGAAAATGGGGGGAGATCAAGCATCAGCCTTGAATATGATTAGTGCATCACCAAACATGTCGTGGCGCCAACAATGCCGTCTATTGCTTGTATCTTTCCCAAGAGAACGGCGTTGAGCTCTTTCATGTCGGCAACGTGTAGCTGGGCGATTATATCTCCGCCACCAATAACCACCTCTACTTGGTCAACATTAGGCACTCTTTGTATTTGCTTGACCAAGTCATACCGGTCTTTTTTCATTCGCTTCAGCTGTTTGAGATCTGCGTTGATGAGCACGTAGGCTGCAAGACCCTTACCTATCTTGTCATAATCAAGGTCTAATGTAAAACGCTTGATGACTCCAGTCTCAACAAGCTTCTTCATGCGCTTGTGCACGGTAGAGATCGGGATGCCGGTCTTCCTTGCCACCTCTCGCGTGGTCATTCTGCCATCCTGCTTTAACGCCGCAAGTATTTCTGCATCTTTTTCGTCCATAATAGAAACATATGTCCCACACAATATATAAAGATATGCCATTTTTGACCGCTTTTTATCAGTTTTTTTGGAATAAATTTGTTAATCAAGCACTCTTTGTAACCAGATGACCGACGTATTGTTTGACGCGCTAGATGCCCATCTAAAATCTCGCGGCCTACCATTAGACCTGTTGGTGGTAAATACGGGAGGAACCTTTGCCATGCTTCCCAACGAAAAGGGATTGCTAGAGCCAATCCAGTCAGAAGACCAACTAAGAGAGCTGTTACTAAAAGGACTAAATCTTGAGGGATTTATCCAAAAAGGATTATTGAATCTGCGCCTAAACCATCTTTGTTGCGTTGACAGCAGCCAAATGGTGGATAGCCAGCGCGACACAATGGTCTCGGCCCTACATCCCGAATATGTGGACTTTGATGGGGCAATAGTTATCCACGGAACAGACACGGGCGCGGATACGGCTAAGTACCTACATCTAGCCATGCCCTATTATGACCCGCGTAGTCTGTGGACGCAAGGTTCAAGGGTTTTCAACTGGGTAAAGCCAGTAATACTACTTTCCTCTCAAGTTCCAAGCGTCGACAGCACGAACGGCCTGTTGAACTATCGAATAGACAGTGACGGTCCGATGAATTTTGCCACCGCACTCTTGCTCATCGCAGACGGTCATGTTGGAGAGACAGGAATCATCACCAACAACGGAGAGGCACTTCGTGGCACCTCAAGTGAAAAAGGTGCAGAGGTAGACATCCCACCATATAGAACCGATCCTGCAGAAGTTCCCATCGCAAAGTACACAGCCATGGGTATGAGATACAGAACGCACGGTTTCCTACCGCGGGGAGAGAGCCAGGTGAACTATGTCCCTCAAGCTTTGTGCGAGTCCAGCCAGTTCTCTAGAAAGGTGGGCACGGTCTCAGAAAACTCACATCTCGGGTTGATAGATGCGTTTTTGCAGGGAAATGAGGAGGTTAAAGAGGCGCTGCGGCCTAGATTGCCTCAGGTAGTCATCTATGTCAGCAAAGGTTCAGGGAACATGCTCGAGGAAGATTACAACATTCTCAAACCAGCCGAGAAAGAAGGCGTCACCACTTTTCGCGTTCCCTTACCAGGGGGGAGAATTCCGGCGAAGCAAGTGTATGACGTTCCAGGCCATGACGTGCCTGCGCTAAACATGCTTCCCACAACGGCAAAATACAAGGCCATGATGACGTTAAGCTTGTATCAGAAGCTTAAGATTGGTGAGAATCTGCGAGCGGAGTTTATCCAAAAGATGATGACCGCGAGTTGGGGCAACGAGTTCCTGCCAAGCCGGTAACGCGCGCGGCTTATTTCTCTTTGAACTCGACGAATTTTTTGAGCAGGGCGGGCAGCAGGCCGTTCCATACTTTGCTTCCTTTTGTGCATATGCCCTTCCTGTTTCCTAGGCTGATGGCCATGATGCGTGGCTTGCTCGTGTACGTCCCCATCTTCTTTTTTTCTGCAAGCGCGGTTAGGTTGTGCACGATGACGTCTGCATGAAGGTGGGCGTTCTGGGCGGTTTTTTCTTCTTGCACTCCAGCAATGTCTCCGCCAACGAACACGTTGGGTAGCGAGCTTTGTAAGAACTCATTAACCACGATGTAACCTTTCTCGTCTTTTTCCCCAACAAAGAAGGGGGCCTCTGCTTTGATGCCTGCGCACCAAAAAACAAGGTCTGCATCTATTCTTTTTCCCTTATCTGTTATGAACGCGCTTTTTTCTCGATCAACAACTTTCTCTCCAAAGAGTATGGTTGCGTGATGTTTTTCTAGCCAATCTTTCGCGTAGTTGCTGGCTTTTGCAGGATTTCTTTCTATCAGCCGGTCTCCTGGATGGACGATGGTGAGCTTTGCTTGGGCGCTCTCGGCTATTTCTGCTGCAACCTCAACCCCTATCAACCCACCACCAATAACTAAGACGTTTTTTGCTTGGGCGAGTACGGGGGCGAGATTCTTAACCTGCTCGCCCTTGGTTACGGTGTACACATCGGTGGTGTCTTTGAGAAAGATAGGATAGCTAACGCCGGTACACACGATGGCGTAGTCAAACACAACGTTGTGGTTTTGGCTGGTCGCACGGCTATTCGTAAGCGATTGTACGGATTCTTGGATGAGCGTTGTGTTCTTTAGAACTTTATCCCACGGTTTCTGTATCTTTTCTGCATACCCTGCGTTGGTCAACAATTTGTGGACGCTTGGCGTGTACTCAAAGTAGGGTTTGGTGTCAAATAGTGTAACTGTGTTCTTGGATTCTAGAGCTTTTGCACAATGATAGCCACAGAATCCTCCACCGATAATCGCGATGCGCATTTATTTGCTGCCAAAGTAGAACATCTTGTCTATGGCAACGTCTTCTGGCCGGTAACCACCTGAGCGAGGGTGCTCCTTGACCTCCTTTTCTTCCACAGGCGCAGGGTCATCCGGTTGTGCTGGTTCTGGAATGGGTTCAGGTTCTGGAGGGGGAGTGTCGGGAACAGGCGCAGGTTCTGGCACAGGAGGCTCAGGAGAGGGAGCGAGTTTAATACGCTCTAGCTCACTTCTTAGGTTGACCACTTCTGCAGAGAGCGTTGCCACATCGTTACGTAGGGTGTTTATCTCTTGGAAGTAGCGTTGGGAATCTACGGCTTGCTGCAACTCAGGACTCTCCTCAACATCTTCCTCGGTTGCCACGGGTACGTGTGGCTGCTGTGGATGGATGTTTGGTGGTTCGTTAAACACCGCTCTTGCCTGTCTAAAAGCCTCATCATTAGTTAGAGAGAATCCTTGTTGTAATTCTCGTGCGAGGCTGTTTACTTTTTTTGCTTTCTCGATGTCCATCTTTTTGTGTTAGATCTTGTCACATAAAAACTTACCGATCAGTGCACCGTGCTTCCAAAGTTTTCTTTGATAAACTGCACCATCATTTCGTTTCCTGCAAGCTGGTACGCTTTCAGGGCGGTGGTGAACAATCCTTGCTTCATGCACGTATCCCCTAGAGTGGAGAGCATCTCCTTGTCGTTAGCCAACTCAAAGGCTTTTGCTGCGTAGCCTAGCTGGCCGTCCTCAAGACAGTGCTTTCCTACCTCGATGAGTTTTTCGCGATTGTTAATGCTCGAGAACACTTCTATGGCGTAGTCCCACTTGCTTTTTGTCACGCACTGCTCGCCAACTCTGACCAGCTCTTCAGTGTTGTTTAGCGCTCTGAACGCTTTGATTGCGTCTTGGAGCTTGCCGTCTTCTAGGCACTTGTTTCCTGCCTCGGTGAGCTTTTCCGTGCTGTTTGCTAGCCTATACGCATCTATGGCGTTGGCAAACATACCAACAACCTCATAATCCTCACCAATCTTGATGAGCTTGTTTCTATTACCTGAAAGCACGAATGCTTTCATGGCTTCGGAGAGCTTGCCTCGACGGGCGTACTCGTCCCCAAGCAAGGTGAGCACGGTCTTTTTTGTCTCCTCGTTAAACATGCTCAGGTTGATGTTATCTAGCCCTTTGTCTAGCAAACTGGGCATGATTTTCTTAAAATTAGAAACGTCCTGCTCGTACTGCTGGTCTGTTGCATCGCTCATTGTTCTTACCCGACAATGGGGAATTTAGTCTCCATGTATATAAACATTTCTGTGATGCAGCCTAGAGCAGTAGAACGCTTGCAAGCACTCCCAGAAAGAGTCCCACGACGATATCCTTCCAAGAATGACGCCCGTGAAACGCCTTGATATCGTGGACAACCACCAATAGCACGGCGACGCTAACCCAGAACAAAGAGGTGGCACCTTCGGTCATATACACCGCAGACGAGACTCCTGCAAGAAAAGCCGAGTGAGAGCTGGGAAAACCCCCACTATCCAAAAACTTCTGACCGTTAGCTAGCTTAAACAGTTGGGAGGCAAGCCAGGCCGCCAATCCAGGGATAAGCACAAACATAGCCAGGGGAGAGCAAAAGACTTATTTAAGCGTTGTCTTGGCCTGTCCATGAAAGAGCTTCCTGCAGACGTTCTTGCCACCAAAGAAGACAAAAGGTTCGCAACGACAGAAATAGTTGCAGACTATCGAGCGAAGAGACTGGCATGTGAAACATTGATAGAGATAGGCTGCGGGGTCGGCATGCAGACAAGAAGTTTTGCAAAAACGTGCAAAAAAGTCATCGCCATCGACACGGAAAAAAGAAAGGTTAGCCTTGCCAGAAAGAACTGCACGGCAGCCAACGTCGACTTCCACGTCGGAGACGGGCTAAAACTATTAGAAACAACAGAAGCAGACGTTGTTTTTTGTGATCCAGAACGCCCAGAAAGCGAGCAGCAAAGAAAGCTTAGCAGCCTACAACCAGACCCGAACAAGCTCTTAGAGATGTGCCAAGAGAAAGGCATGGGCCTCGCCCTCGAACTCCCCCCACAGATACAACAGGTACCCTTCCCTGCAGAACTAGAGTACCTAGACGTAGGAGGAAAGCTCAACAGGCTCACCGCTTACACGGGCAGGCTAGCAAGAAGCGCCACCAGCGTTGTCGCGCTGCCAAGCGAGTACCGCATCGAAGGAAACAAAGGCGAAGGAAAACAAGGCGTTGTTGGCGAATGGCTATCCGAGCTAAGCCCAGCAGTGGCCAAAGCAGGGCTCGTAGGCCAGTTTGGAGAAGGAGTCAGCGATGGCAAGGCATGGTACGTGACCAACAAGCTCGACAATCCGTTCGTTGTCAACAGTTACAAAGTCGTTGGTAGCGCAGAAAGCGTCGAGGATGCCGCAGTCTTGCTAAAAAAGCACGGTTTTGGCAAGGTACTCGTGCGTTTACGAGTAAAACCAGAGGAATACTGGCGAGTACGTAAGCAGCTAGAGGCAGACCTAACGGGGGAAAAACAGGCCGCACTCTTAGAAATACACCAAAAACTCTACGTAGTCAAGAGATAAGCTACAACATTTATATATGCCAACATGTGAGCAGGCGCTATGGCACGTTACTGGTGGCTGGCCTCCTTACCTACACCACTAAACCTGTACAATAACGCCCCCTGGATAGTTGACCTGATAATTCTCTGTGGGGCCCTAATGGCTGCCTTCAGCTACGCAACCAGCATAGTCTTCCGACGGCGAGGCGCGGCTGCAGATGGCGAGGCACAGGGAAACGACCACCCCATGGCAAGGCGCATGGCCATCGTTCTAGGCCTAGCAACAGGCTTATTGATAGAGGTAAAATTACTGAGCGTAGGGGCGACCCTGCTAGACTATATCGGACCCATCATCTGGTTCCTCCTACTCGTGGTATGTATTGGATTCTACCAGTTCATGCGAGCCTTCACAGACACAGGCAGCGGCGGCGCAGACATGACACTCTCCATCGGCATACCCGCCCTGTTCTTCCTGCTCATGAGCACCATGATCATGGGCAGCCTGGTAGAGTTCGATCCTGAACTGCAAGAGATCATAAACCTCTTCTTCGTCATCGTCATGATCGTCCTGGTCATGTGGGGCATCTGGGCGATGGTACAAAACATAGGAGCGGCGGCCGCACCAGCAGTGGCGCCCGTTGTGCCAGGAGCGCCAGTAGTACCTGGAGCACCCGTGGTACCCGGAGCACCAGTGGTGGCGCCGGTGGCACCCCCGCCCGGACCGGCAGGCCCCCTAACAGTACAAGCTAACAATCTACAAGCAGCATTGAACGCCCTAAGGACGGCGCTAGGAATATGATCAAACTCGAAGAGTTAAAACATAACGTGAAGACTGCCGCAGAACTAATTGATGGCCTAGTGGCAGACTTAGAGGCAGGCGTGGAAGAAGACGAGCACCCGGCCATCCAAGCCAAACTTGACGAAGTAGAACAAAGAGTGACGAACGAGTTCAAGCCACAGGTAGCAATGGTGCAGGATGTACAGCACGACCTCCAAGCCATCCGTGAAAAGCTAGTCCAAGCCCTACATATAACCCAACAACACGGATTCAACCCTGACGCCTTTGCCGTAGCAAAAGAAGGCATACAAGGAATGGTAGAGATTGCGAAAGACACCGACCCACACTATGTCGACATCGAAGGACTGAAGAGTTGGGAAATGTTTCTAGCCCAAGAACTAAGCGAGCACGCCTCCCCCGAAGAAGTAGAAGGGGGCTTGAAACTGCTGCTAAAGCAATGGGACGTGTTAGCCGAAGCGTACAACGCTGGAGCACCACCCGCCGCAGACCTAATACCCCTACACCAAAGGGTCCCTGAGCCCCGCTCTACAGATCCTCCGCGAACCGAGCCACCGCACACAGAGACCGACCCAAGAACCGAGCCAGACCCCACGCGAACAGATCCACCCAACCCCGTGGGGGAAGAAGCCGCAGAGATCCTGCCCCGCGTACAAGAAGCACTGGCAAAACTCGAGGCTGCCAAAGAACAACTTACAGGCCTGCCAGAATTACTAGCAAGGGTGGAGGAAAACATAGACTTGTTGCAACACACAGAAGAAAACCTAAGATTGTACACCCTAGGCATCCCTGAAAACCCAGAGAGCGCCAGGAACCTCCTCGCCCAGACAGAGGACTCCCGACTACCCGCAGCCACGCTCTTACTGTCCGAGGTTGAGAGAGCGTTGGAAGGATCCCTCACCCCAGATCAGAAGCAGCTAAAGATTAGCAACGCAATAGCAAGGGTTAGGATTTTGCTATCCAGTTTCGAGAGCTTCGAGCAAGAAGCTAGAAGGGGAACTAGCACCAGAGCAGAAGATCATAAAAAATGGGTACAGGAAAGGATTGAAGATCTAAAATCAATTCTGGCAGATCACAGCACTCCCGAAGCATTCAACGCCCTACTTCGCTACAGCACAGGAAAAGAAAATCTCGAAGCCCAACTAGAAGACAAAAGAAAAGAGCTCTAAGCAGCTTCTGGCGGTGGTGCCTCTGCGGTGACTTCTACTTCCTCATCAGGATGGGCAGGTACTGCGTTTCTGCTGATGATGACGATGTCACCCATAGCCTTAACCAGCTGATGGGGAACGACGACACCCTTGGCATTGCCTAAGATTTTGGATAGGTACGAACCTCGTACTGCGGCAACTCTCCAGCCATGAATCTTTGTCTGTGTTATTACAGCTTCTTCGATGTCGCCAAAATAGTGGCCCTCATCTGTGAAGACCTTCATGCTGAATGTTTCCGAAACTTTTCGCATTTGTAGCATTGTAACCCCTTGTCGTTATTGCGGAGGAGTCATGGTTGTATTTAAATGTTTTGGATGTTGTCATCCAAGTATATAAACACCAGAAGGATTAGGAACACCATGCTGACCATTGTTGGAACAAGCCACATCGCCAGGGAAAGCGTCCAAGAGGTAGATCGCGCCATCAGAACAAAAAAGCCAGACATCGTCGCAGTAGAGTTAGACCGGAAACGCATGCACGGACTCCTAAAAGGAGGGAACCGAGGCATGAGCATCAGCCAGATCCGCCAGGTAGGACTCAAGGGATGGATGTTTGGCAATCTTGGAGGCTGGGTAGAACGAAAATTAGGCAGCAAGGTAGGGGTTAGCCCGGGAAGTGACATGCTCCAAGCGTACCGAACAGCCAGAGAGTTAAAGATAAAAGTAGCCCTGGTAGACCAAGACATCACGGTAACACTAAAAAAATTAAGCAAGTCCATAACGTGGAGAGAACGATGGAATTTTTTAGTAGACATCATAAAAGGTGTCTTCGGCAAATCAATAAAGATGGACCTGAGCAAGGTGCCAGACAAAGAAATTGTCAAAAAGCTCATCCAAGAGATGAAATCACGCTACCCAAGCCTGTACCGCGTGCTGGTGGAAGAACGTAACAAGTACATGGCAAGGAGGCTAGCCATACTAATGAAAAAACATCCTGACAAGCACATCCTCGCAGTCATGGGCGCTGGCCACGAGAAGGAAGTCAGGAAAGAAGCGCAAAGCTATTTAAACAAGATAGACGTCGCCCAATAGTATGCTGCACGATTACAAGGACAAGTACGAAAAGTATTTTCCCTTTACGCAGGAAGAAAAAAAGGGATTCTGGATTGCAGCCGTAGCCATGGCAGTCATCCTTGCCAGCACCGTAGACTTTGACAACGTCGCAGGCGCGGTATGGAATCTTATGGTTGCCGGACTGATCACTGTAAGCGCGCTGTACGCCCACCACGCAGGCCAAAGACTATGGGGGTTACGCGTAGGAGTACAGGTCAAGCAAGAGGTCTGGTGGTATGGACTATTGATAGGGATAGCGTTACTAATAATCACCAGAGGAAACATCAAATTCTTTGCCATGACAGGCACCACCATGATCACGCTCAAATCCCACCGGCTAGGATTCTACCGCTACCACCCCATGTTCACCCAGCTCAGCAGGTTGTTGCTAGCAGGCCCCATGTTCAACGTGTTTCTTGCAGGCATCGCAAAAACAGTAGAATGGGTTCTGCTGCCAGGCAACGCCTTCCTCCAAGACGTGTTCCTCTTCAATCTTTTGTTTGCGTTGTACAACATGTTCCCCATCCCACCACTAGATGGCAGCAAGGTATTTTTCGAAAGCAGACT
Organism: Candidatus Woesearchaeota archaeon; assembly: GCA_002687275.1. Classification (GTDB taxonomy): domain Archaea; phylum Nanobdellota; class Nanobdellia; order Woesearchaeales; family ARS49. The sequence continues at coordinate 14,354 of NYZT01000041.1, read as the reverse complement.
CTTGTACTCGTTTGTTGCAGGAACCTTACTCGGCTACGTCATCCTCGCCGCCTTCTTTGGTATCTACTCCTACCTGTGGGCGTTGATCATAGGCGGGGTTTGCTGGCTGACCTTCTACTTTGCGTTTGAGAAAGAATATCGCGGTGGCTAGGCAGCAAAATCACTGACTTCCTCTTCTAGACCCGAGAGGTAGGTGGATTCCCGCTCTTCCATCATGAACGGAGTGGTGTGGCGATCAGCAACAGGGATCTCCTCGCGCTCGCATTGGCTTCTGGCCAGCCTGATTTTGGCCAGATCTCGATAGGGAAGGAAAGGAAGCAGACCAATAACACTACAGGATAGCCCGGCTGCAAAAATGTACTGACCCCAGGAAGGAAACATAGGAGTCATGGCAAGCCCGGCAAGGCTCATGAACGCGCCCCCACGGAAATACTGCCACCAGGGCTCTGCAGCAGCGTCACGGTCCTCAAGACCCTCCTGGTCTCTAACTATACCTTCTGGACCTGCCAACACGCCTGCACCCACCGCCATAGAGAAATAGAGCGCTTTTCCCTTATAAAATAGCACCCTTCCAACCCCCCTTAATTGTCTCTCGAAAGTGACAATTTAAGGTCAGCTTTATAAAGGGTGTGAAACTTTATATCACGAGCGTACACGAGGTAGTCATGTTTCAACACTATGTATACGACTGGGGGGAAAGCATTGGTTTGCTGTTTTTCTTAGTCGGCATAGTGCTCGGCATGTTCTACACAGGATGGATGATCTGGGTCCTAGCCCTACTTGCTGGAGCGGCGTTTGCCAAGTTCTTGTTACGCGCTGGCAAACAAAGTGTTCCCGCCTTGTTATCACCCATAGGCTTCGGCCTGGGAGTGGTTATTGGCAACCTCAACATGTGGCCCCTTCTTCCCTTCCTTGTAGGACTCTACGGCGGGATAAAGACGCATGGCTACCTCAGTACTCTCGACTATTGAAGACGGCGTTTTGCGGGTGACTGCAGACGCCCATTTCTATATTGTTGACGCTGACGAAAGAATAGCCATCGACACCGGCTCAAGAGCAGAAAGACATCTTCTAGAGAAATTCATGAAGTCTGCCGTGCCACCAGAATCCGTAAAAAAAGTAATACTCACGCACGCACACTACGACCACGCAGGCAATTTTGACTTCTTCCCCAACGCAGAGATATTCATGCACGAGGAAGAGATCAAAGCGTTCAAAGAAGATCCAAAAGGCACCACCATGAGCGAGGATTTGTGGAAAAAGCTAGAAGTACGGGAGATCAAACCGCTTCCTAAAAAGATAGCAGGCCTAGAAGTCATCCACACGCCAGGCCACACCAAAGGCAGCGTGTGCCTATGGTGGGAAAAAAGGAAGATACTCTTCACCGGCGACACCTTATTTGAGAGGGGCACCGGCAGGGTAGACCTCCCCACCTCAGACGCTGACCAGATGGGCACCAGTCTAGGAAAGTTAGTGCCGTACAACCACGAAAGAATATGTGCAGGGCATTAAGAATGAACCTTCGATTACTCTATGGTGGCGGTGAGCATGTTAACGAGTATTCTGTTATAGCTGTGGACGAACAGGAAGCGAGGATACAGGATGGCTTATTCTTTGACGAAGTTAGTTCTTCAGATCTAAAAGCCTTGCTTCGTAAGGACGGAGGCCGATGGACTGTGGCCAACAGAGGCATACGACTTGAGATCGCCCACATCCCTCCAAAAAGAGACGATGCGTACGTTATCAGCAAACTCCAAGCCTATTTTAGAACTATCGGCCACGAAGCAGCCATCGCCTGGCAAGCATAGCCACTGGACACTGGACATGGGCGCGTAGCGCATATAAGGGATAACGCCACCTCTAGGATATGCACATAGTCAAGATCAACTGGAGCCAGATATACAAAAAAAGCAAGAAGAAAGTGCTAGAACGGTGGTTTCCGTGCTAGATTTAAAAATTAAGGACGCTTCCTGGAGAGTCATGCTCAACAATTTCAAGCCTCGCCTCTACCAAGAAACCATCTTCAACACCGCCACCACAAAAAATACGTTGGTGGTGCTCCCAACAGGCATGGGCAAGACAGCCATAGCATTGATGATGGCCGCCCATCGGCTAAACGTCTATCCCAAAAGCAAGATACTCTTCCTCGCACCCACAAAACCATTAGTAGAGCAGCACAAAAAAAGTTTTGAGGCGCAATGCAACGTTGAGGACCTAGTAGTCTTCACCGGCGAGATAAGGCCTGAACAACGAAAAGAGTTATGGAAGCAAGCCAAAATAATATTCTCCACCCCCCAAAGCGTAGAGAACGACATCATCAACGAAAAAATATCACTCAAAGAAGTGAGCCTGCTCGTGTTTGACGAGGCACACCGAGGGGTTGGCGACTATGCCTACCCCTTCCTGGCAAAACAATACCTACAGCAAGCGCAGAACGCGCGAGTGCTAGGATTGACCGCCAGCCCTGGAGGGGATAGCCAAAAAATAGAAGAGATATGCACAAACCTACACATCGAAGCAGTTGAGGTACGAACTGACGAGGATCCCGACGTCGCGCCGTACATCCAACCCGTTGAGTTCAACATCATCAAAGTAGAACTGCCACCCGCACTACAAGAGGCACGCAACTGCGTGGACAAGTGCATCAAGACAAAATTGCAAACCCTACAAAAATACGGCGGCAGGATACCCTACTACAGCAAGAAAGAGTTGCTAGCCCTACAACGCAGGATCCATGCTCAGCTCGCTCATGGCAACAACTTCCTCCTCTTGAAGTGCATGAGCGTGCTGGCAGAAATAATCAAAGCGCAACACGCGCTAGAACTCATAGAAACCCAAGGCGTGAGCGCGGCCCTCGTCTACTTCCAACGGATGTACGAAGAATGCCCCACGACAAAAACGAAAGCAGTAAAAAACCTTTGCGAGGACGTTGACTTCAAAACAGCCTACCTAAAAATCCAAACTCTTGCAGACAAAAACCTCGAACACCCAAAAATACCTGCGCTAAAAGAAGAACTAGAGAACACATTCGCTGCAAACAAGTACGCAAAAGTAATCCTCTTCACCCAGTACAGGGATAGCGCGACCAAACTCAAAAAATCCATCAAAGACGTTCCAGGCGTGCTGCCCGAACTCTTTGTAGGCCAAGCCAAAAAGCGAGGCACAGGACTATCACAAAAAGAACAGGTAGCCATGCTTGACGAGTTCAAAGACGGCTGCTTCAACGTGTTGATAGCCACCTCGGTAGCAGAAGAGGGGTTGGACATTCCCAAAGTGGACGAGGTCATCTTCTACGAACCAGTACCCAGCGCCATCCGCACCATCCAACGAAGAGGAAGAACAGGCAGGCTAGACAAGGGTAAGGTAACACTCCTCATCACAAAAGGAACAAGAGATGAAGGCTACCACTGGAGCGCGAAAGGAAAAGAAAAGCGTATGAAAAAGACCTTGGACAGCATGAAAACCATCCAGCCCAAGCAACCCACGCTCAAAGAATACCAAAAACAAGACGTCCTAGTCCACGCAGACCACCGAGAGAAAGGAAGCCCAGTCATCAAAGCACTCATCGAGTTAGGAGTAAGTGTACGACTAGAAACACTAGAAAAAGGCGACTTCGTCATTAGCAACAAGGTCGGTATTGAGTACAAGACCGACCAGGACTTTGTCAACAGCATCATCGACGGAAGATTGCTACAACAGCTCAAAGAACTACGAAGTTTCGAGCGACCGTTAGTGATCATCGAAGGCGAGGACTACTACACCCACCGAGGCATCCATCCGAATGCGGTACAAGGCATGCTCGCCACCATCGCCGTCAGCTTCGGCATTCCTGTGCTACAGACAAAGCACGCAAAAGAAACCTCAAAGCTCATACTCGCCATCGCAAAACGCGAGCAGACCACAGAAAACAAAGACTACTCCCCCCACTCAGAAAAACCCACCCATTCCTTACAAGGACTACAAGAATACCTCGTAAGCAGCCTACCCAACGTAGGCCTCACCACGGCAAAAGACCTTCTAAAAGAGTTCGGCTCTGCCAAAAACGTCATCAACGCCACCAAAGAAGAACTACAAAAGATAGAAGGCATCGGAAAAAAGATCTCCGAACAGATTAAAGATGTTACAGATAAGGATTATTCTTGAGACGCAAGACATTCTTCTTCCACATGCGCGTTAGCCATTGGCAAGCGAGCATTATTGATGCCCGGGCCTTTCAACAAGTCTAGAACAAACGTAACCGCGCTCTGAGAGTAGTCATCCTCGCCCTTTTTAGCGGTTTGGGAAAAAGGAACCTCCGTACGCTCCGCGTCATCGCGCCATTGTCCTAACGTCACGGTCTGGGTCTCGTACATTCCGCGGATGTTGTCTTGTGGATCGATAGATAGCCAAGCACGCGTAATATACTCCCCCGGAACAACCGAACACATTGACTCGTCAGTAGGAGGCATGTGCGGCTCCACAGTAAAAGTAAGCAACCCGCCCTCGTCGGATTTCACCAGCAAGTCTGCAAGATCGCCCGCGGTTTCAAGCCGTTGCGCCTCCTGAAAACAATCAAGACTGTCATACCCTTTACCGGCAAGAGCAGCACTCAGATCGTGATAGGTTGCCATAAACTCCCTTAGGTACCTCGCCACTCTTAAAGTTTACCTAACAAAGCACAGAACCATACACGCATCTCTCGCCAGGAACCGCATGCACAGTCTACTAAGTGAGAAACCGGGGCCCGTTTGGACGCACCAAAACCGGAGAACCCTCTATAAGGGGGAGCATAATATCACTAACGGGTTGCGGATCCAAAATAGCCCTCGCAAAATCTACTGCACTCCTACACGCCTTAGGATTTTTGGTTGAAAACTCAATCTGAGCGCGGACATCGTCTACAGAAAAAACGTAAAATCCCCCACAACCATTCTCGCTTGCGACCACACAAAAACCAGTAAGCGTTTCCTCCAAACGGTCTGGACCCTTGGCGAACTCTACATCTCTAGAGAAGAAAGCGTTCAATGAAAACATTCCGTCTACATGCGCCATGGTTACTCACCGGTCGTGACGGTATAATCCACCGGTAATTTCCTTCTCGATAAGATAGCCTCTACGCCGACACACTCTTAGCAACGCTGAGCGATAATCCATAACCCTCAAAGTAACAGCACTCTTTTAAAGATGGCCCAGCGAAACTATATAAGCGCCTCTTCCCTAGGACCAGACCATGCTCACGCTTGGCGACACCCTACGACACTACAAAAGAACAGACGTCCAAGAAGCAATACTGGCCGTGGCCCAAGACAAAGAAGTCGCGGTACGGTACAACAACTCCTACGGCACGAGACCAGATGTTCTCTTACACGAAAACGACGTGCTCGAGTTTGCAAAAAAAGGCGCGCACAGCTTCCACGTCTCAGAAGAACACTGGGTCAATCCCTTACAGCTGAGTCCCATGCTCAAGAAAAAGGAACTAGACGAACTACGCCAGGGCTGGGACTTGCTGCTAGACATTGACTGCCCAGAACTAGCCTACAGCCAGATCGCAGCAGACCTAATCGTAAAAGCACTAGAACACCACGACCTGGATTGCACCGTGAAATTTTCGGGCAACCACGGCTTCCACATAGCAGTACCATTCAACAATTTTCCGGACACGGTGAGAAGCGTGCCAGTGAAGGACTTGTTCCCTGATGGACCCAAAAAAATAGCAGGCTACCTCCAAGAACTCATACGAAATCCTTTGCGGGAAAGACTCCTGCAACAAGACCCCATCGAAAGCATAACCACAAAAACAAAAAAAACATTGAAAGAGGCAGTCATTGGCGGCAGCCTCGACCCCTTCCAAATCCTAGACATCGACACCGTGCTAATAGCATCCCGGCATTTGTACAGAATGCCCTACAGTTTCAACGAAAAAAGCGGACTCGTAAGCATACCCGTCAACACCAAAAAAATCTTGGACTTTGACATAACAACAGCAAAGCCCAACAACATAGTAGTAGAAAAAAGCTTCCTAACCAGCAAGGGGGATGCCACAAAACTATTAATCACCGCGCTAGACCACCAAGCAGACACCGGCCCAAAAATAGAAGTACGAGAAGAACGCAAGTGGGAAAACATCGAAAAAGTACCCAACCAGTACTTCCCGCCCTGCATCCAGCGCATCAACCAAGGACTAAAAGACGGGAAAAAACGCGCAACCTTCATATTAGTCAACTTCCTAAGAATATGCGGCTGGGACAAGGACGAGATAGAGGCATACCTAGTAGAATGGAACAAGAAGAATCCAGAACCACTAAGAGACCAAGTAATCGTAGGCCAGGTCCGCTACCACACCAGCAGAGACAAAAAATTGCCGCCAAACTGCGCCAACATGGCCTACATGAAAAGCATAGGCGTGTGCCACGCAGACAACTTCTGCAGAAAAATAAAGAACCCGGCAAACTACGCCATACTAAAAAAGCGCTTTTCGCAGGAAAATAATAAAAAGGACAAGAAAAAAGCAAAGAAAGATGGCAAACGACACCCTACTGTTCGCGTTCAATCACGTAAAGAAGGAACTCCAGGAAAGGCTGGGAAAAGCGTATAGCGTCACCGCCACCAAACCAGAAGTGGCAGACGGCGAGGTAGATAATCTCGGCATCACCCTCGCTATCATCCACAACACATCCCACCACAAAGTAGAAATCGTGCTCCACGCAGCAGCAGGAAAAAAATATTGGGGAATTTTTGGCACAAAAGGGTGGAGGATGTACGCAGACTGGGACGGCACAACCGCCAGAGCAAAACGCTGGATATCCAACCAGCCCACCAAGGACGACCTAGCCAACTTCGTCTACGACGACTTATACCGAGAATACCTCCAGGACAGCTTTGCAGCAGCAGCCTAACCACTATCTTTATAAAGCAACCCCGGATTTCTAGACTAACCTGATAAGCATCCTTGCAACAGGTGTTGGAACACCGAATGGGCAACATTGTCTGATTCCAACGACAACATTCTGGTTGCGAGGGTGCGCAAGAGGTAAAATGCCAACAAAGAGAAGTCCAAGAAGGGGTAGTATGCAGTATTGGCCACGAAAACGAAGTAGCAAGAGCCATGCAAGACTAAGAACAAACGCCCCAAAAGAAGCAAAACCATCCTTCATGGCAGGCTTCAAAGTGGGCATGACCCACGTTGCCTTCATCCCGGCCAAGGGCAATAGCAAGGGACAACAGGTGGTTTGGCCGGTAACCGTCGTGGAGTTCCCGCCCCTACGCGTGGCAGGAATCTCCTTATACAAAAAAGACGCGTACGGAAAACACAAAGCCGGCCATGTCGTGGACGGCGACAAATTCTACCAACGAATCCAACACACAAAAAAGAAAGGCAGCCTAGAAGGCATAAAGCTGGAGGGCATCGATTCCTTAAGACTCATCGTACAGACCCAGCCAAACCTAACAGGAATAGGCAGGAAAAAACCAGACGTGTTCGAAATGGCACTCGGCGGAACGCCAGAAGAACAGTTCGCGTTTGCAAAAGAAAAATTCGGCAAAGACATCACCCTCCAAGACGTCCTACAAGAAGGCATGCTCGTTGACGCACACGCCGTCACCAAAGGAAAAGGCTTCCAAGGCTCAGTAAAACGATTCGGCGTAGCCATCCGCCACCACAAATCCGAAAAAAGTCGAAGAAGCCCCGGCGCCATCGGCCCATGGCGAGGCGGAAAAATGACCAAAGTCCCCATGGCAGGCCAAATGGGCTACCACACCAGAACAGAACGCAACAAACTCCTCGTGCAGATAGGCAGCGAACCAGAAAAAATCAACCCAAAAGGCGGCTTCCAGGGCTACGGCATGGTCAAGAACCCCTTTGCCCTCTTCAGAGGCAGCCTACCCGGAGCAGACAAGCGCCTGATCAAGTTCACACTAACAAAAGGAAAGGAGGAGGCACCAACACTGTCTCACGTAAGCCAATGAAATTCCCAGCACAATTCGAGGAACCACTCAGAAAAGACCTCATCATAAGAGCTGTGCTAGCCCTACGAAGCAAGCGCCAGCCATACGGCGCCATGACCCGCGCAGGCATCGAAGCAAGCGCAAAACTATCCAGAAGAAGAAGAGCGTACCGAGGCGCCTACAACAAAGGCATCAGCAGGATACCCAGAAAAACCATGACCGCCAGAGGAAGCAGCATGAACTGGGTAGGAGCACTCGCACCACACGCACGAGGCGGCATACGAGCACACCCACCCAAAGCAGCAAAGCAGTGGGAACAAAAGATTAACGATAAAGAGCGAAAAAAAGCAATACGAAGCGCTCTAGGAGCAACCATCAACAAAGACCTAGTACAAGAAAGAGGCCATAAGGCACCTGACAAGTACCCATTCGTGCTAGAAGAGACCTTTGAAAAGTTAGCAAAATCAAAAGAAGTCATGAAAAAGTTCCAAGAGCTAGGATTAAAAGAAGAACTCGCACGCTGCACGCCAAGAATACAATCAGGCAAGACACGCATGCGCGGAAGAAAGACAAAAACAGCAAGAGGACCACTACTCGTCGTCTCCCAAGCCTGCCCGCTCAGCAAAGCGGCACGCACCATACCCGGCGTGGACGTACGCACGGTGACCCGACTCAACGCAGAAGTACTCGCACCAGGAACACACCCAGGAAGGTTAACCATCTACACCAAACCCGCACTAGAAATCATGGAAAAAAAGGGGTTGTTCCTATGATTAAGTACCCCCTAGCCACAGAAAAAAGCATCCGGCTGATGGAAGAACAAAACAAGCTCATCTTTGTTGTAGAGGACAAGGCCAAAAAGGAACAGATCAAAGAAGCCATAGAAAAAGAATTCAAAGTAAAAGTAGTCAAGGTCAGAACGCTAAACACCGGCAGCCAAAAAAGAGCGTACGTCACGTTCAGCAAAGAGACACCTGCCATCGACGTGGCCACAGCCACAGGAATCATGTAACATGGGAAAAAGACTCATCACCCAAGCAAGAGGAAAAGGCGGCCCCACCTACAGAGCACGCTCCTTCAGAAACGTCGGCAAGACCAAGATGCCATCACAATTCCAAGGCGTAGGAAAGGTAATGAACCTCGTCAACTGCCCAGGACACTCTGCACCCCTAATGGAGGTAGAGTATGACAACGGCATAAGCTGCCTCGTACAGGCACCAAAAGGCATACGTATCGGCGACAAGGTAGAAGCCGGCGGCACCGAAACAAACAAAGGCAGCATCCTCACACTCCAAGACATACCCGAAGGAACCAGCATATACAACATCGAATCCCAACCAGGAGACGGCGGCAAGTTCTGCAGAACAAGCGGGCTAAGCGCCAGAATAACAGGAAAGACCGGAGAATACGCACTCGTCCTCCTACCAAGCAAAAAAGAAAGAAAATTCCCACTAAACTGCCGCGCATGCATCGGCGTCATTGCCGGCGGCGGAAGAACAGAAAAACCAATCCTAAAAGCAGGAAGTGCGCACCACGCAAGACGCGCACGCAACAAAAAATACCCACACATCAGAGCTGCAGCACAGAACGCAGTAGACCACCCACTAGGTAACAAGCGAACGGCAAGACACGCAAAGCAGAAGCCAGTCAACAGATTCGCACCACCCGGAGCAAAAGTGGGCAAGATCTCACCAAAGAGGACGGGTAAGAGGAAGTAAATGGCAACAAAAGAATTCATGTTCCGCGGAAAATCATTGGAAGAACTCAAACAGCTAGACATAGACAGCTTCATCAAGCTTCTAACCTCCAGAGAACGAAGATCACTCACCCGAGGGACAAGACATGAACAAAAGAAGTTGCTAGAAGCAATCCAAAAACAAAAGAAAACACTCAAGACCCAGGCAAGAGACATGGTCATCGTGCCACAAATGGTAGGCAAGACCATCAGCGTTCACTCAGGAAAAACCTGGCAACCCATACTCATAGAAGCAGACATGCTCGGTCACAGACTAGGCGAGTTTGCCCTAACAAGAAACAAAGTCGCGCACTCAGCACCAGGAGTTGGAGCAACAAGAAGCAGTGCAGCGTTGAGCGTAAGATAATGGCAGAAGAAAAGAAAGCGGAACCGGAAAAAAAGGTGGAGCAGCCTAAAGCAGAAGCTAAAAAAGCCGAGACTAAGGAAAAGCAGGTAGACGCAAACGAAGAAGCCCACGCAGTCTCCACGCCAAACGTAAGCTTCAAACAAAGCACAGAGATAGCAAGCAACATCCGCGGAAAAAAAGTAGAAGAGGCACAAAAAATCTTACAGGCAGCCATCGACGAAAAAGCACCACTCGCATTCACCAAATACTGTAAGGGCCTAGGCCACAAACCCGGCATGGGGCCAGGAAGATACGCCCCAAAAGCAAGCAAGGCCATGCTCGTCGTGCTCAACAGCGCAGCAGCAAACGCCGAAAACAAAGGCATGAGCAACCTCGTAGTCAGCACAATCACCACAAGCAAAGTGGGAGGAAACAGAGCCACCCGCCACGGCTATGATGGCAAGAGAGCACGCATAGAGGTACGCGTAAAACAACAATGATCGAGAGAAAATTCGTCAAGGAAAAAGTAAAAGAGTTCGAGATACAAGAGTACATAGACGAAACGCTCACCAACGTAGGCCACGCCTACACCAGACTATTCCGGACCCCGCTAGGCGAGAAGATAGTCATCTACACAAGCAGACCCGGCCTAGTGGTAGGAAAGAAAGGCGAGAACATCAAAAAACTCACCACCACACTCAAAAAAAGGTTCGGGCTAGAAAACCCCCAACTCGAAATAGCAGAAATAGAAAATCCCAACACCAACCCCACGATAGTTGCAGAAAGAATCTCCTCAAGCCTAGAACGCTTCGGCATACAACGATTCAAAGCCATCGCACACCGCACCATGGCAGACGTCAACGATGCAGGCGCACAGGGAGTAGAGATAACCATCTCCGGAAAAGTGCCAAGCTCCCGAGCCAGAACGTGGAGATTCCACACAGGACACATCGAAAAGTGTGGCAACATGGCAACAGAAAAAATGGGCGCGGCATACAGCACCGCCTACCTCAAAAGTGGAGCCGTAGGCATCACCGTACGTATCACACCACCAGACCTCAAATTACCAGACGCTCTCACCATCATTGAAGAGCAGGAAGTAAAAGATGAAAAAGAAGGAGCTAAGGAACCAGCAGCCAAACGAGCTGAAAAAGATGCTGAGTGAACTCCGAAAGGAACTCATGCAAGAAAACGCCCAGATCGCCATAGGCACGCTGCCGAAAAACCCAGGAAAAATCAGACATGCAAAACGAACAATCGCAACCATACTCACCATACTACATAAAAAGGAGGTGCCTGGCAACGAATGAACGTATGTGAACGGTGTGGCTTACCACAAGAACTATGCGTATGCGAAAGCATAGCCAAAGAAACCCAGAAAATCACGGTTTCGGTCGAGCGCAAAAAGTTCCGAAGGGAGTACACCATCATATCCGGCATCGATGACAAGGAGATCGACATGGACCAACTCGCAAAGAAACTCAAAAACAAGTTCGCCTGTGGCGGCACGGTCAAGAACAGCAAGATCGAGCTCCAGGGCAACCACAGCAAGAGAATAAAGGGGGAACTGGTCGGCCTAGGCTTTGCCGCCGAAACCATAATCGTCAAATGAAAACACACGGAAGAACATTCACCGGAACCGTACTCAGCGCCAAGATGGCCAACACCGTCACAGTAGAATGGACCCGGGTAAGATTCGTCACCAAGTACGAAAGATACGAAAAGCGAAGAACGCGAGTCAAGGCACACAATCCAAAAGAGATCGACGCGAAAAAGGGCGACATCGTAAGGATAATGGAAACCAAACCCATAAGCAAAACCAAACACTTCATCGTCATAGAAAAACTCGGCCAAGCCAAGCTCTTTGAGACCAAACAAGAACTCATGGAAGAGGGAAGGCACAGAGACCAGCCAAAAGAAGAAAAGGAAGAGCCTAAGGAGGAGAGGGCATGAAAGGCGTTGCAGCGAGAGTGGTGAAAGGACTCAATCACGGTAGCGTCGTCCTCGCCTGCGACAACAGCGGAGCACGAAAACTACGAATCATATCATTCAAAGGAGCCAAAACCCGAAAGGACAGAAAGCCACGAGGTGGCGTAGGAGACTACATCATGGCCTCAGTGCGAGAGGGCAAGCCAGACATGAGAAAACAAGTGGTAGCCGCAGTAATAGTCAGACAACGCAAGTCATACCGACGAGCAGACGGCACCCGCGTGATGTTTGAAGACAACGCAGCCGCCGTGCTCAAAGACGAACTTGGCAATCCAAAAGGAACAGTCATCAAAGGACCCATAGCCAAAGAGGCTGCAGACCGCTGGCCTATGCTGGCAAAAATAGCGAGGATGGTCATATGAACGCGCACACAAAAGGCAAAGCACGAAGCACCAGAGTCAAAGAAGGCATGACCGTCAAGGTAGTTCGCGGACAGCACAAAGGAAAGCAGGCCAAAGTATCGGAAGTCAACACCAAAAAAAGCACGGTATACCTAGAAGGCATCGAGGCAACAAGAAGAGACGGACAGAAAGCACCAATCCCCATCCACACATCCAACCTATTCGTGGAGGCACAAAAATGAGCCACCTAAAACGACACGCAGCACCAACAACCTGGACGGTTAACAGAAAGGAAACAAGCTTCATGACCTCCATGAATCCAGGGCCACACAAAAAAGAACACGCCATGCCCCTCTCCATCTGGATGCGCACCCTAGGGGCTGCAAGCACCGCCCGCGAGGTAAAGAAAGTACTTGGCGAGGTCACCGTAGACGGCAGAAAGGTCAACCACGTCCGCTTCCCCGTAGGCTTCCAAGACATCCTCACCATAGGCAAAGAAAGCTACCAAATCACGTTCAAGCAAGGCAAGCTCGAAGCAGAAAAAACCACTGCCAAAGAAAAAACAGCCAGCATCAAAGGAAAAACAAAAATCAAAGGAAAGACCCAACTCAACATGAGCGACGGCCGAAACATACTGGTAGAGAAAGACGAGTACAAAGTAGGAGACAGCCTCGTGCTAAGCGTCCCCGACCAAAAAATCGTAAAGCACGTCAAGCTCGCCCCCGGAGTCAAGATCGTCCTCATCGGAGGCAAACATGCAGGCACCGAAGGCGTCATGAAAGAGATCAAAGGCAACACCATCACCTATGAAGCAGGAGGAAAAGCGGAAACCACCCTGAAAAAGTACGCTTACGCACTAGCATGATGAAAAACGTCCGCCTGGAAAAAGTAACCCTGAACTTTGGAGCAGGAAAAGAACAGGCCAAGCTAGAGAAAGGAGAGGCAATCATCAAAGCAATAACCGGGAAAGCACCACTACGGTGCATCACCGAGAAAAGAATCCCCAGCTGGGGTGTACGACCCGGCCTACCCATAGGCGCCAAACTCACACTAAGAAAGCAAGAGGCCCTAGCACTCCTGAAAAGACTGCTAACCGCAAAAGAAAACAAGCTCAAGCCAAGCTACTTCGACCAAAACGGCAACATTAGCTTCGGCATCCCCGAATACATCGATATCCCAGACACAAAATACGACCCAAAAATAGGCGTGCTCGGACTACAGGTCTGCGTCACGCTAGAACGACCTGGCTATCGCATCAAAAGAAGAAGACTACGACAGACCAAAGTTGGCAAGAAACACACCGTCACAAAAGAAGAGGCCCAAAAGTTCATGACAGAGTCATTCAAAGTACAAGTGGAGGAAGAAGCATGACCACAAGCAACTGGAAAAAAGCATTCAAGCAGCTAGAGAGCAAACCCACCATCATGAAGAAGTACCTAAAACACAACAAGCCAAGAGACCGGCCAACCGGACGCACAAAGAAAAGCTGCGGGCGCTGCGGAAGATACGGCGCGCACGTAAGCAAATACGGCCTGCAATTGTGTAGAGCGTGCTTCAGAGACACAGCAACACAGATAGGATTCAAAAAATACAGCTAAAATGTTAAACGACACCCTAGCAAGCGGACTCAGTATCGTTCAGCAGAACGACAGGCAAGGTAAACGCGCCTGTCGCGTACAGCCAGCAAGCAAAACCATCAAGTGCGTGCTGGACGTCCTGAACAAAGAAGGCTATGTAGGCCAGGCAGAAGAGGCCGCCGCAGCACGAGGCGGACAGCTAAAGGTACACCTACTCGGCACCATCAACAAGATCGGCGTCATCAAGCCAAGATTCGCAGTAAAAATCAGCGATTTTGAAAAGTTCGAAAAAAGATACTTACCTGCACACGGCATGGGAGTGCTGATCGTCTCAACCTCCCAAGGGATCATGACCCACGTGGCAGCAAAAGAAAAGAAAATAGGAGGCCGGCTCTTAGCCTACTGCTACTAATGGAACAAGCAATATCCCTGCCAGAAGGTGT